>JABUEV010000099.1 GCA_013314865.1 Bacteroidales bacterium
CGCTGGTTGAAAAGTTTTACGAGACACAGTTTAACAGAGCGCCGGCGGTTGAATTTTCCCCATGGCAAGGAGGCAGTTTCACCGGTCAGGTAATATTCCCTATTCAAAACAGTCTTGGTTATGAGGGTGACCATATCCGGCCCGGAATAATTTCCCTTACCCAGGATTTCAGGTTTTCAGACAATTTTAAGTGCAGTGTGTCGGCCGGCAATTTTCCCGGCAGCATATATGGTATCTCTTCATCATCAGAACTTTATCTGCTTGACGGCGATCTGAACCTCGAATTGATGGCAGGACTTGTAGGCAGTTCTCACTTTGTAGACAATGAATGGGTACATAGTCCAATGGAGAGATTCACTGCATCAGCTTCTTTGTCATGGTTCTGGCCGCATTTCAATATGGAATTAAAAGCCGGCATGGCGAGATTTGTAAACGAAGATTTCGGATTATTTGCATCAGCCCTTAGGATATTTAATGAAACATCTGTTGGTTTGTATGCCCAGATCCTGGAATCAGGCACCAACGGCGGTTTTTTTTTCTCAGTTCCGCTCTTCTTCAGCCGGAGGAGCACCAGGAAACTGTTAAGAATAACTATTCCTCCCCAGTATGGATTTACATATAACGCAGGCACTGAATATTTTTACGGACAATCACTCAGAACAAAATCAAATTCAATATATAAAGACAGATTTAAATGGAACAAATCGATAGAAAACATGATTATTAACCTTAAAAACAAAAAAGAATGAAAAAACTCTACCCCCGGAAAAAATTAAGTCCGGTTTGCATTATGCTGGCACTTATGCTGTTTTTTTCATCATGCCGGAAGCCTGACAATACCAAAACATTTGAGGACGTATTTGATGTTTCAGGCATAGAGAATCTGAATGTTGAAATTGACAAGGCAAAATCTCCAGATGATCTGACAAAACTGGTTGAAGATGTAGATCTTAATGTGTCTGAAGAAATTTCAGCTGAAAGGATTGAACAGCTGATTAAAACCATTGAACAGAACCTCGAGCTGTCTGATTCAGAAACAGACAAGCTTCTCAGAAATGATCCTGAAGCCCTCTTGCAGGTACTGGAGCGTTTTGGAAACATCCCTGTTGAATTAAGCGATAAAAACATGGATTTCAGGCAACTGCAGAACAGTCCGTTAAGCAGGTTTACATTGGTTGAGAGAGAAGAGCCCGGATCAGATTATTATCCTGAAGACTATTACTCCGCAATTAAGGAATACAGAAGGTTTATTGAAAAATGCGTTATCTGGCCCCTGAAAAAAATTCATGTCATACTCCTGCAGGATGAAAGCCAGCTGCCTCCTGGTGCGAAACTTGAATACTACGTTCTGATTGCAATGAACAACAAATGGGACATGTGGTGGTCGTACTGGAGATGGGGATGCTTTATGTTTAAGATTAAGCATAAAGGAGGTCACGGTTCATTCCCGGGATAAGTATTGGTGTTGATTCTTTTAACCCGACCGGAACGAGTTGTAATCCATCCGGCTGATAATTACTACTTTAAATGTTAGAGATAAGGTATGAAGAAGATCCTTATCATAGTGATTTATTTTTATTCAGGATGTATCGTAACAGCCCAGCCAACAGCCGGAACAACCGGTTTGCTTAACTCACCCTCTGCTTCTATGCCGGCCGACGGCACATTTTCTGCCGGATTTAACTATCTTCCTGACATTGTCACTCCCCAGCCAAAATTCAACTACAACACATTTAACTATTATGCAGGAATGGCCTTCCTGCCGTTTCTCGAGCTAAGTTTCAGGATGACATTGTTGAAGAGACCGAATGAGGACAACTATTTCAACCAGGACAGGTCGCTGGAGGTGAGGTTAAGACTCCTGAAGGAACATAAATGGCTGCCATCGGTTGTAATAGGAGGCAATGATCTTTATTCAACCACACTTTCAGGGAATAAATATTTTAAATCCCTTTTCATCGTCGGAACGAAATCCTTTAATCTTGGGAATAACATCGCCGGGGTTTCCCTTGGTTATGCGCCGGGAGAATTCATCGACAGCAATATCTCAGGAGTGTTTGGAGGAGTTACTTTTTCTCCGTCTTTTCTGAAATCATTGTCGCTGATTGCAGAATATGATACAAGATACTTCAATGCAGGAGCTTCGATTTTGCTGTTCAGACATATTTTTCTTTACGGTTTTTCCGGTGGCCTGAAGCAATTTTCAGGGGGTATTGCCTTCAGGCTGTATGCATGGGATGAAGAAAACTGAACATGATGCTGTAATCCTGTCGGAACAAAACGACATACTTTTAGCTTTCTTCAAACAAAAACTACTTCTGAATTGGTTTTATTAGAGTCCCGTTATGAAAATAATGATTGCAGACTTAAATTATCAACATAAAAATAAGCCCGTTAGGGGGTCGACCTGCAACTAAGGATTAAAATTAAAAAGATGAGATTTATATTTCTTTCACTGAATTTATTGCTTTTTATTACCTCGCTTCTAATACCGCAGGATGCACCTGAAGACTACAAAATCGCGGTAAGTGAAATTTATCTTAGTGACCCCTTCATATTTGCAGATGAAACAGACAGCACTTATTACATGTATGGTTCAGGCGGCAATGGCACGGTTATGTGTTATGCCAGCAAAGATCTGAAGTACTGGAGCGACAGGTTTATAGTTTACAGGTTTAGGGAAAGCCACTGGGCGGGGCCAAAAGCTCCAAGCTGGGCGGCCGAAGTGCATAAATACAAAGGCAGGTACTATCTGTTTACCACTTCTGACGATGGAAAGCCAATGGGTAAAAATATAAGGGGTGAAGATTATCCCCGGCGGGCAACACAAATATATGTGGCAGATTCCCCCCGGGGGCCATTCAGGGATTTCACGGACAACAAACCACACACACCTGAAGGATGGCCATGTCTTGACGGCACTCTCTGGATTGAACATGGCAAACCCTATCTGGTTTTTTGTCATGAATGGACACAAATAATGGACGGCACTATTGATGCAGTGAAGTTGCCCAAAAACCTTGGCGTCCCTGTAAAAAAATCCTTTGTTCTTTTTAAAGCTTCGGAAGCTCCTTATGTAAAAGAATCTCCCCCTGACCCCAAAAAGGAATATGTCACTGACGGGTGCTTTTTATTCCGGACAAAGACAGGGAGGCTGGGTATGCTCTGGTCGAGCTGGAAAGAGGGAAAATATGTATTGATGGCAGCATATTCAGAGTCGGGACGCCTTAGGGGGCCATGGAAACAGGACCGGGAGCTATTGTTTGAGGAAAACGGCGGTCATGGTATGTTGTTCACCACCTTTGACGGGAAACTGATGCTCAGCATGCACTATGTTGATCCCGGTGATGCACGTCCGCGCCGCAAGCCCATCTTCATTGAAGCCGACGATTCAGGCGACAGGCTGGTTCTGAAGAAAGAGGGACTGATTATAAAATGACAAAACTCTCAATCAGAAAAGTTACGGTTGGGATTTCAGGATTATTTTATTAATGATTTAAACCCGGTGATAATATCTGGTTACTGATAAATTGTATTCCTGATTGCAAGCCAGATTTTTATCTCATCATCCACTGTTTCCGGATCATAATCAGCGCCCCATTTCTCAGTCAGAAGATATTCCCTGAAGGAGGATTCCGGATAAAAATGATTTTCAAGCAGATAGCTCTGCCATTTTATTTCAGTGAGTTTATAAATCCATGTTTTTTTGTTTGCCCAGTATAATTGCAGGTTGGTTGTTGGTATGTATTCCCATATCGGATTTTTTGTCGGGATTACCTTTGGCCTTAAATTATTCCCGATTTTCTTCCCCCGTATTTCATCATAAAATGAGCGATTAAGCTGAACAACCGGGTAGCCGGCATAGTAGTTTTCAGTTTTTTTCTCTTCCATAATGTAAAAAGTTAACATTTAACAGCAAGTTACTTTTCACATCAGAAACAATCCGGTAAGTCGGCTTGAAATAACATTTTTGGCAGACTGCCCGCATCGTTTTACCACCGTGGTGTCGACTCGGTTGGTATCCATTTAAGGATTCCTGATGCTGAATGATGCAAAAATAATGAAAAATGTCAATTCATCTCCGGCTGAATTTCTTAAATATTTTAATCATAACGGAGGAATTACAAATCGTTTTAATCATCCGGATTAAATTGGAATAAAATTTACTTGCGTGGTAGCTTCAGAATATTTTCGTCAATTCATTGATTCATTTCATGTAAGAGAGAAAGACTGTTGTCAAATCGTACGGCATAAAACAAAAAGGTGATCGTTTTACAGCTAAATTGGTATAAAAAGAATTAAAAATGGACGAAGAAAGCATCAGATGTATTTTCCCGTTTTGGGAACTGGAGACAGGGGAAATCATAGTAAATCCAATGAGGCTGTTTAAGTTTTATCCAAACTAAGAAACGGACAACCTGTCTTAGAAGGCATTGAAGTTTATAACCTCTTAAAGGCAGGTTCCTGACCTTCAAATATAATACCCCTGTTTATTTCATGTCAGCTACCGCTAAATTTTTAATTTAAAGCGCGACCGGGAATTGACTCACGGCGATTCCTTTAAGAGTGCTTTACAAAGCAAAACCCTTGGGTTTTTTTGTTTTCATGCCTCATTAAGCAAGCTCATGAGTATTATGGCACACGGGAATTGCCTGCGGCGATTCCTTTAGGGGTGCTTTACAGCGAAAAATCCTGTCTCGCTGAAGCTCGACTGCGGCTTTTTTGTTTTTCAGCCTTGTGAGCAAGCTCACAGGCTTCAAACAAAAAATCCTGCGCAGTCTTTCGTCTGCACAGGATTTTTCGCTGTAGCGAGACCGGGAATTGAACCCGGGACCTTATGATTATGAATCATACGCTCTAACCAACTGAGCTATCTCGCCCTTTGTCCTCCGTAGCTTCAGCGGAGGAGGAATTTGTCCTCCGTAGATTCATCGCAGGAGGGCCATCTACTCCAACCCTCCGGCTTCAGAGCCTCGTTTCGAGGGTGCAAATATACAGAGTTAATGCCAAAAAAACAATTTGATTTTTTCTTTTGATATTTTTTTCTATATTGCATGAAAGTAACATCCTGTAAACTCCTGCAACCGAGATGAAATACGAGCTGGAATACACCCTTAACTGCTCACCGAAAATGCTATTTTCAAGGCTAAGTACTCCTGAAGGACTTGCAGAATGGTTCGCCGATGATGTTACCGTCGAGGGAGACATCTTTATCTTCCACTGGGGCAAAACCCATTCTTCGGCACGCCTTGCAATTGTCAGGGAAAACAAGCTGGTGAGATTCGAATGGACTGACCCCGGAGAACCTGACTCTAACTTCTTTGAATTCCGGCTTAATGTTCACGAACTTACAGGTGAAACCGCTCTCATCATTACCGACTTTGCCGAACCCGAAGAAAAAGAGGACGCCATCTACCTCTGGGACACCCAAATCTCAGACCTCAAAAGAGCCCTCGGCATCTGATCCTTCAACCTCTTTTAATACACGAAATCCTTATTATTCCTGACTATTTGTTATATTGTTATATCTGATCGCGGGCAGGCTGACCGGAAATTAGCGCGAAATTCAGTACAATCTGTAGAGCGTAAGCGCTGTGTAGCGAGCGTAAGATTGTACTGAATTTGTCATTTCCGGCGCCCTTTTTTGGTTCATTTTTTGGGCGAGCAAAAAATGAACAAACAATAATAAATCAATATTTAACAAAAATCGAGTAATTTTGCACTCTGAAAAATCGCACGACTTTGAAAAAGCTCGATAAATTCGTACTTAAATCCTTTACAGGACCTTTGATCCTGACCTTCTTCATCGTGCTGATAATACTTATCCTGCAGTTTCTGTGGATGTATGTCGATGAACTCGCAGGAAAAGGTCTTGAAATAAAGATTCTCGCCGAACTGCTGTTCAATTTCTCACTCTCTTTCGTTCCGACCGCCCTGCCGCTGGCAATTCTCCTTGCAGCACTGATGACATTCGGAAACATGGGGGAATTCAGCGAACTGACTGCACTGAAATCTTCAGGAATCCCACTTCACAGAATTATGCGACCCCTCATCATATTGATTGCCTTCATTTCTGTAATTTCCTTCTTCTTCTCAAACAACGTGCTTCCTTATGCAAACCGTAAGGCAAGAACCCTGCTGTATGACATACGCCGTAAACGACCCGATATAAATATCCAGGCAGGAACATTCAATAACGACATAGAAGGCTTCAGCATTAAGATAACATCCAAGGATCCGGAAACA
Source organism: Bacteroidales bacterium (assembly GCA_013314865.1). GTDB lineage: Bacteria > Bacteroidota > Bacteroidia > Bacteroidales > VadinHA17 > LD21. The sequence goes on from JABUEV010000099.1 coordinate 6,247, forward strand.
AACAGGCTCGACAGACTGTTTATCTATGACCACAGGGATAACAGGGGAAACACATCAGTAACTTATGCCGATTCAGGTTATATGAGAATAACACCCGATGAGACAGCTCTTATCATGGTGCTTTATAACGGATATTCCTATACTGACCTCGATGAAAAGAACGTTACAGCATCGGAAAGAAAATATCCCTTCAGAAAAGACATCTTTAAAGAACAGACTATCGTTCTCCCGCTAAGCGGATTCGACCTCGAAAGAAGCGAAATAGACCTGTTCAAATCAAACTCGGCAATGTTAAATATTTCACAGCTGACATACTTCATTGACTCGCTGAACAACAGGTACAATACAAGGGTTGATATTCAGCTCAATGAGTTCAACAACACAAAACTCTACACAGAAAGATATTTTGCCGAAAAGAGTCACCCCGAAAGAATAGCTTTCTCAACAAAAATTCAGGGTGGTGAGAAAATCACTCTCAATGCCAGGAAAGCCTTTGACACACTATCGATAATTGATAAAAGAACCGTAATAGGTGTTGCAATTCAAAATCTCAAGGATGGTTCAAACTATCTGATGCAGAAAAAAGAATCACTCCAGTCGGAGGTGCGACATATTAAACGGTACGAAGTGGACTGGCACAGGAAATTCACTCTATCCTTTGCCTGCCTGGTTTTCTTTTTTATCGGAGCTCCGCTCGGAGCAATAATAAGAAAAGGCGGACTGGGCACCCCGGCCGTGATCTCAATTCTTTTTTTCGTGGTATGGTATGTAATTTCTCTTTCAGGGGAAAAACTGGTTGAGGAAAATCTTGTAAGCACTTTTGCAGGAATGTGGGCAGCTTCATACATTCTCCTGCCTGCCGGCCTGTTCCTTACATATAAGGCATCAACAGATTCTGTGATAATGAATGTTGATACGTACCTGGCATTCTTTAAAAAAATCAAGGATTACCTGTACCGTATCATAATAATGGGAACAAGGAGAAATCCTGCTTTTGAAAACAATATAACTGATTAGCGATGAACGATACAGAACGGAAGTCAGATGAAATTAAGTTCAATACAATAGAGGAAGCCATTGAGGATATAAGGAGAGGCAAGCTTCTGATAGTGGTGGATGATGAAGACAGGGAAAATGAAGGTGATTTTATTTGTTCTGCTGAGCTTATTACACCGGAGATAGTAAATTTTATGGCCAAACATGGCCGCGGACTTATCTGTGTTGCTTTACCCGAGGAACGCTGTGAGGAACTGGAACTCGACCTGATGGTTGGCAATAATACTTCTCTGCATGAAACACAATTCACAGTTTCAGTCGATCTTCTCAGTAAAGAAACATCGACCGGAGTCTCGGCGAAGGACAGGGCGCTGACAATAAAGGCACTTGTAGATCCTGCTACAAAACCATCCGATCTTGGGCGGCCCGGGCATATCTTCCCGCTGAAATCCAAGGCAAAAGGTGTGTTAAGGCGTGCCGGCCATACAGAAGCCGTTGTGGATCTTACAAGACTTGCCGGATTGAAACCCGGAGGAGCTCTCGTCGAAATAATGAATGACGACGGTACAATGGCACGCCTCCCTGATCTTCAAAAGCTCAGGGAGAGGTTCGGCATTAAACTGATAGCAATACGAGACCTGA
>JABUEV010000100.1 GCA_013314865.1 Bacteroidales bacterium
CAGCGGTTTTCCGCTGTTATGGCCTGTCAGCCACAGGCTTAATCTGCAGAGTTCAACTGCCGCAGGGTTTTTATCCACTCCGTAAATACAGTTATCTATAATATCGCGTGTTGCCTGAAGCACCCAGTCTTCCCCGGGATTTTCCTCTCCTGAACGTATCCGGGCAAGCTCAAACCCCATAACTTTTGCAGCTGCAATAAGGAAATGACCTGAGCCTGCCGCAGGATCACAAACAGTTATTTCCAGCAGGGCTTTTTCTTTCTCTTCACGGGTTGATGCTTTCTTTAAACGCTCTTCCATCATCGGCAGTAAAGCTGTCTTTATTAGCTGAGCTACAAGATCGTGGCGTGTGTAATATGAACCTGTTAGTTTCCGTTCCGACCCCTCGATAAAACCAAATAAAAGATATGGCCCCTCTGTATTAAAATATGGATGTAGTTCTAGTAGCGCTTCATAAACTGATCCAAGTTCTTCGACATCCAGATCCCGGTAATTTATTCTCGTAAATATTCCTCTTTCATCTTTAAATGCTGATAATTTCTGAAAGAACTCCGTAAAATACTCATTGCATAATTTTAGTGCAGAAAAATCAATATTTTCTTCGGCCATGTTGCCCGTACCAAATAGTTCACCTCCAAGTGGTTGAATTCTGAGTTTAATTCCTTCAGGTCCGGGCTCAAAAAGCCTGAATGTGGCAAGCAAACTCAGCCAGAGATCCTGTTTTGATGGATTAATATAGACCGGAGAACTCACAAGGTTTCTGATTCTTTCAATGCTGTAATATTTCTGATATATATTTTTCAACCGGTTAAACTTTGTGTATTCAGGATCAGTGTAATCCAAACGAGGATAAATCAGGTTTCTCTCTTCAATGGTTGCAAGAAATATTATCCGGTACATACATCTCAGAAGCAGCCTGTACATAGTACCGGGATTGATCTCATTTTTTCTTACTTCTTGAATAAACTCTTCATTCTTAGGATTTTCAAGGAATCCTTTTGCAAGGAGTATCATAGATTCCTGAACCGAATACCTGAGTTTTTCCCTGATTCTTGAGCCTGAATCAATCGATTCCTGGTGATAAAATTCAATAACAGATTCTTCGGCTTTCTCCCTGTTCACGGGCATTCTTGAAGCATGCAGTAAGCGATATAAAACTGCAAATTCCTGATAGAGCCCGTCCTCCATGATCTTTTCAAGATCAAATTCGATGTATGCAAGTTTTGCAAGCCTGTTTGAATCGCGAAGCAGACGGAGGAACTTTCCGTTGGTAATTAATCCATACAAATGTTCCGTGTAATTCAGGTACTCCTGCATAAGTGCATGCGGTGACATCCTGAGTTTGCCCGATTCCGGTTTACGGTCGAGTTTTTCACGATAACCCATAACAAGTGCCGGGAAATTATCGCGGTTTTTATCCCGGTGGTTTATAGCGTATGATTTCCCATTTATAGGTTCAGCAGCAGATAGTTCTATATCATATCCCAGCTCATATAAAAGAGGGGTTACCCAGAATTTGCGTGTTACCGTAAAAGCTGTATCATCTTCCGGCAGTTTTTCAAGTTTGCTTTTAAAGATTTCCCACTGACCTTTAGCAGTAACCCATGCTGAAGCAATCTGTTCACGAAGTACCACTTTTCTGCTGAAGCCGAAATCAGCTACCTGCTGGAAGCGATAATTATCAACAGATCTTATTTTTTCCAGTATTTCTGCTGAGATGATATTGCCCTGAATGGTTATGCTTGTAAAAGTCATGTTGTTATTGTTAAAATGCAGGTTTTGGAATCAAGATATATACGCCCATAACATCCGGTGGAAGAACAGGTTGAACTTTCTCATATTTTCTTCCTCCTACCAGATTTCTGAAACGTCCATGAGCGTTAACAAGATTTTCAGCACGAAGATTTGCGACTTTTATAAATTCATTTTTGAGGTTTTCGAATCTTTCCAGCTCATTCTTTATATCAGTTTTTTGTCGTTCGGGACTTAGATTTATCAGACTGATTGCTGAATTGAGTAATTGTTTTCCTTCTGCATAATCTATCGTTTCCATACTATTTACTGATCCGCGGTAACCCCACAGGTACATTTCCTCCGATATTACTTCATGTCGGCTCTGTGACTCGCGGATAACATTCCGTACTCTGAACATAACAAGGGTTGTTTTGATCTTCACTGCATCAGTCTGAATTTCAGCAACCCTGGCAACTCTGTCGTAACCATTTCCTCCCTCAATAGCCAGTGACAGCATTAACTGGCATAACTGATCAACAAAAAGATGATTTCTTCCCAGATATCTGTATCCTGCCGGAGTTGGTGATTCAAAACTGACCAGGACTTTTTCCCTGTCACCAAAATGATCCTTCAGATGTTTTGGAAGATTACGGGTGAACATTACATATCCTTTATCTTTTTTCTCAATATTTACTTTCAGATGTCTGAGGGACTGTGCAACAAAGTTTTCCACCGTTTTTACATCACCAATAGCTTCATCTACTTCTTTCAGATTTGGTTCTATCAATTCAGGTTTTACAGAGGTGTGTGCAAAAATGCTTCGAATCTTCTCGGCCTGTTTTTTGATATTTTCCAGTTCGTTCTGCTGGGTCTCCTCAACAAATATCCTGAGTTGTTTTCCTTCTTCCTGTTTTTCAGATTCTATCAGCAGTTTTCTGTATAGTTCGTCAAATAATGATATATTATTTTCATTTACCGAAATATTTACTCCGGTAGACCTTTGAATATCTCTTATTTTCTTAATCAGTACATCAAGCACTATTCTGTCGACCGGATTATTTTCTCCATACAGAAGTAATGATTCTACCTTTTCTTCGGGCTGTCCAAACCTGTCAACACGTCCATCACGCTGTTCAATGCGGTTAGGATTCCAGGGAAGGTCATAATGCAGAACAACTGTAAAATAGTTCTGGAGATTAATTCCCTCGCTCAGGCAATCGGTAGCTATAAGAACCCTTTTCTCGCTTTTACCAAGCTGTTCTACCATTTCCCTGCGCTGTTCATCGTCATATTCAGATGTAATAATCTCTACGGTTATATTTTCCGGCAAGTCTTCTTTTAATAGTTTACCAAAATAATTTGCTGTTTCGATGAATCTGCAGAAAACAATCGGATGAAATCTTCTTTCTATCCAGTTTTTAACAGTATCAATTGCTTTGACAGCTTTGAGATCATTTTGAAGATTGGCAAGCTGGGTGATTTTTTCAGACAGTTTGTCCAGTTTTTTCAGCTCATCTCTGTTAAGGTCGGCATTATCAAGCAGGTATGTCTGTGTATTGTCAGAATCCTGGAAATAACCATCCAGTGCAGGATTTTCTATTTCCTCCGTTTCGGTGAGGGGTTCCTCTTCGAGTTTTCTTGTTTTTCTGTTTTTAAGCATCTCCAGGCCAGCAGCAGGACTTGACATTACCCCCCTGAGCAATGCCAGAGCTGCCCACCACCGTACTCTGCGGGTTGTTCGCAGATCATCACCTTTGCTGATGCCTCTTGCAAAATTCAGAACTTCATTATAAAAATCAAGGTATGCCCGTGAGAGATGGTAAGCCAGTTCAGCTGTTTTCCTCTCGGGGAAGGGAGTTTTCTCATTCAGCCAGTGCTTTATGTTTTCACGTTTACGCTGGATAAAAAAGTCTGCAATTTTTTTTCTTTGTTCCTGATTAATATTTTCAAAATCAAAGGAGCCGAATTCAGAATTCAACAGCTCAAGAAGAGATTGGAATTCAGAGTTTTTTCCTGAATGAGGAGTGGCGGTAAGCAATATTAAATGTCTGCTTTTATTTTTTGAAAGATCATAAATGAGCTTGTGTCTTTGTTGCTGTGTTCTTGATTTGGCTCCTTCAGGAAGAGCACATGTATGGACTTCATCTACAATCACTAACTCAGGGCAGTCATTCAAAAAAATGTCCTTCTTTTTATCTGATTTGATATAATCTATTGAAATTACCTGGTATGGTACATGGTAAAAAATGCTTCTGTCATCCGGAAGACGTCTGTCGAGATAAGCAGCTGTGCTGGAACGTATTATTTCTGACTGAATATCAAGCTTGTCCTTTAATTCAACGTGCCATTGTTCACACAGGTGGGGCGGGCAGATTATAGCAAATCGTTTCACCTCGCCTCTTTCAATTAATTCTTTTAATATGATAAGCGCTTCAACTGTTTTACCTATACCTACATCATCAGCAATCAGTAATCTGGAAATTTTCTGTTGCAGGGCCATAACAAGAGGTACAATCTGATATGACCTGGGTCGGAAAGAAAGTTTACCAATACATCGAAAAGGTCCGCTGGCATTTCTAAAAGTTAAACGAGATGCATTAAAAAGTAAACGGGCAGTTTCAAACGAGCCAAGATCATTTTCAGTGGGCAATGGAAAATAATCTTCTGTGATCTCTTCTCCCGGAAGACTGAGAGGTCTGTAAACTCCCGTTATTTCATGTTCCGAACCACCAAGAGGTTTCAATAAAATTATATCTTCATCATCTGATGGCAAAACAACCCATCTGCGGTCACGATACCGTACAAGTTTTCCCGGTGTAATAGTGGTAGAATATTCCATAGAATTAAATTTTCCTGAAAACGTCCTTACGCTTAATTATAAGTTCTTCGATAGATTCTTTATAATACCAGACGATTACGTCATAACCATGGTCAATAAGCAACTGACGTTTTATTTTATCCTGATTCTTTACCGAAGGTTCATCGTGAATGCTTCCGTCACAGAATATCAGTACAGGCCCTGAATTAAGATTATAAACAAAATCTGCATTTACGAAAAACTCAGGGATATTTACCTGAGCTCTGTCAGGCAGAGCGAAATCATTATCATATAAATATTTCAGAAATCGCAGCTCTGTCTGTGAACTTTTATCATAAGCATCCAGAAGGTATTTATATTGTTCATCCCGTTCTCTTCTTTCTTTTTTTGGAACTATATCACATTCCATTAAATATTCTAATGTTTCCTTCACAGAGAACCTGTCGAGCTGATCATGATATTTCTGGTTATAGTATGACAAAAGGTCTTCATATGTAGCTTTAGGTAGATCAGGTCTTTCATCTACTTTAGTTACAGGATTGAAATGCAATATTGAGTATGCTTCCCTGAAAATATCTTTTAGTGGGGTACTTCCTGCCACTAATTGTGATAAAATTCCGAGCGTTCCTTCTGAAGCTTCGTAAATTAATATATTCGGCTCTTCCTGTTTTCCCATTATCCAGGCCCCTATCTCATCCTCTTCGGCTTCAAAGTACTTTTCGATAGCTCTCTTAAGGGCAAATGCCAGTGATACTACCTGATCTGTTGAGAGCCCAAGTTCTTTTACAGGTTGTATATATAATGAATCCGCTGTATCAGTTGTAAATAATCTTATCTCTCTGGCATGTTGTGAAATTTCAGGATTTTCAAGGTCTTTTTGCCTTAACCACTTTCCGCTGCGGTCATCTATCAGAAATCCCTGAGCATCTTTTGAACGTCGCCATCTGTGATTTACCTGAATCAATCTTGTAGCTGCACAATAAATCACATTTAAAATAGGTTGTTCCCCGAATTTTATAACGGCCTGTTCTGTACTTTCAATGCCCTTAGGATATGAGAAATACTGGTCGATTTCGTAACCCTGAGATGTACGTTCTTCTTCTTCAGAAGAAATTCTTTCCTGAGGTACAGCTTCGGATTCAGCCATCTCTACCAGGTTAGCCCATATATTACTGTTTATCTGACTTTTTAGTTCACGAAGGGTTATCAGATCATTATTATATTGTTCAGTTTCTTCGCCCAGAAAAGCATAACCGGTTTCTTTTGAAACTTTTATTTTAATCGTGTTCAGAGTGCCATCCGCAAGCATAATTCTGCTTATCCTGTACTTGTTTCCGTTGTGATAAATAAGATTATTAGGGCCGAATTCCCTTAAGGCAATAAACCTTGGTCTGGAAATATATTCGCCCTGTTGCTGATGTTTGTATCCGACAAATACACGAATAGGGAGGCGGGTAAAGTTATAACCTGGCAAAAATCCTTCGGCAGCAAGATACCTGAATACATAGAATTCCGATTCACTGCCATATGTCTGACCTGATTCATTCAGTAATGCTGCACGTTGCATCATGGCAACATTATGTTGCCTCTTTGCTTCAAGCATTTCAGGGCTGTTTTGTTTGATTACCGGATTGTCCATTATGTTTCTGGCCCTTTGTATTGTATCTTCAGCCTGTTTAAAAAGTATGCGCCATCTTCTGAAAGCTTCATCAAAACGTTTTGGAAATGATTTGGCTTTGTTTATCAGCCATTCATTGTTAAACCATGTCGTATTTTCCAGTCCGGTAATGTTTCCTTGTAATAATCTGAAAAAATCCTCACTCCATTTCCCTGCATAACGGTCAGTCATTTCATTAAGAAAAGTAATGACATCCTGTTTTAGTGGTAGGTTTGTTTTATCTCTAATATCCAGAATGTCACTAACAGACACCGAGAGACTTTCAAGTCCAATTGACATCAGAACGAAAGCGTTAAAATGGCTAAGAATAAGTTCTTCATTTTTTAAATCTATTCTTGGTGGCACAACAGAACCTGAAACCATTTTTTCCGGATTCTGAAAATAATTTCTGTCGTGGGGAGATCCGGTTGAACAGTAGGCAAAGATTACAGCTGCCTGTCCGCTTCTGCCAGCTCTTCCGCTTCGCTGAGCATAATTGGCCGGGTTAGGAGGGACATTGCGCATATGTACAATGTTAAGTTCAGCAATATCAATACCTAATTCCATGGTTGGAGAGCAATACAAGGCAGAAATATTACCCTTCCTGAAGTCTTCCTCACGTTTGATGCGATCTTCTCTGCTCAGTTGACCGGTGTGTTCCCTGCTCACCAGGGATTTCCCCAACATGGTGAAATTTTGTTTGTAAAAGTCCCTGAAATAAAAATTGGGCTCAATTGCCTGCTTCTTATATGATGAAAGTCTCACCTGATCATCCACCACTGAAACACCATCACCTAATTCCCATACTACATTATCAACTCTTAGCCGATATCCCAAAACTGTTGCCTTGTCGCCTCTGATTTCTTTTTCACTCAGGAAATTTCCTGTTTTGAGTACCCGACACAGGCTATCTATAAACCTAGCAAAATCATCTCCTTTTAAAAATTCATGGTTATGTTTTTTGAATAAGCGTCTAAAATATTTACCTATATATGAATTCAGTCCCAAACTTGCTGCGAAAATATCCTTTTGCGTTTTACCGGGTTTTCGGGAAACGAGATATATTGGTATCTCAATTTTCTCATTCTTGTCCAGTGACCATAGTTTCTCCGGATCCAATTTTGCCTCCATGAAATTCTGCTTCTCGGCTCTCTCTGAAGAAATAAATGGATACTCCAACGCATATGATGTTCTGAAATAATTTAATATTTGGATCAAAATTTTCTGTCTTTCTTCAGGAGTTAATTCATTAAAAAGATATAAGTCTTTGAAATAATCATTATTGTTACAGAATTTATTTAAACCGTCATATGCAATCTTCAGTAATCCTGTCTGCTCAAGATTGGGCATATTATATCTCCATCCTCTTTTCAGGTCATACAGGATACGAATCATAACGTATAATTTTGCTGCTTTCTCATTTTCCGGATCAGGACATTCATCATTTGGGTAACGCGCATAATCAGACTCTTTAAGTCCAAGTTTCTCAAAAGTTCTTTCTGCTATTTCGTAAACTTTTAATTTCTTTTCACTAGATTCTGCTATAGCATGATACAATGCGGACCTTAATCTGCCAGTATTAATAAAATCATTAAAATGACCCGCCTGCAGGGAGGCTTCCTGGCGATTGTCTGTAAAACTTAA
>JABUEV010000101.1 GCA_013314865.1 Bacteroidales bacterium
CGGACTGCAGGATGATATTGCTTTAAAATGTTCTATTATACCTTTCTGTCCAGGTTTATTGTAATACGGGGCAACCGATAAAATTCCGTCGGCAGGAGACAAGTCAAAGTGTTTGATAGAATTTATCACTTCCTGTGTATTATTACCTCCGATGCCAATAACGAGTGGTACACGCTTGTCAATGACTTCCGCAACATATGATATAAGTGCCTGTTTTTCATCTTTGGTGAGAGTAACTGACTCGCCTGTCGTTCCCATTAGAACAATATAATTCACGCCCCCGCTGATTACGTGGTTTAAGACACGGCCCATGGCCATGAAATCAATGCTGGAATCATTCTTAAAAGGAGTTACTATAGCTACTCCGGTACCTTTGAATTTCTTCATTTTGATTTTTTTATACAGCTGTTTTAACTGGTTCAGAGTTAATTAAATTAAGATAATGTATAACTTCGTCAAGATACTTACCTACATTGACAGGCTTTCTGATATCAATCATCAGGTCAAAAGGCGCTGTTTCTGCATCAGGACATGTTAACCCGACCTTCAGGCTGGCATTTGAAAGTGTTGTAACATAAAAGAGCGGGAAAACCTTCTCGAAATTGATGTCAATCAGCATGTCAAAAGTTTGCTGAATGAATGTGTCAGCATCTTTTGATTTTGGAGTAAAGAAAAAGTCAAGCTCCGGTTTCTTGATGCATGTAAAGTATCTTAAAGCAGTGTATTTGTCGGGGAGGACTGCCCCGGGAAAATATCCAAGAATAGTAACTGCAGTATTTCTCTCCATCATATTCTGGTAAAACCTTACCAGAACAGGAAAATCTTCCTGCTTTGAGGCATCCCAGACAATTCCGATACTCTTAATGGAATTAAGATTCCTGATGGCAACTTTCCGCCTTAGTTTTGAGGATTTCCGGCATAACCGGGAATGGGCTATCTTTAAACGTATGTTTCTGAATAATTCCATGATGCAAACCTAAATGTTTTTTTCTTACATCATGTTATTTGTATGATTTTCTTCACCTATCATTTTTAAAAATTCATCCTCTGAAACCAGAGGGATACCAAGTTTGAGTGCTGTCTCTTTTTTGGAAGGGCCCATATTGTCACCAGCAAGAATGAAAGATGTGTTTCCGGATACAGATGATGAATTTTTGCCTCCGAACCTTTCAATCATCTCCTTATATTCTTCTCTGCTGTGATGTCTGAAGACTCCGGATACAACAATATTTTTCCCTGTTAAAAGGGGCTCCTTGTTTTCCGGTTCTTTTTCCTCACTCAGTTTTAATCCGGCTTTCTTAAGCCTGTCTATAATGGTAATATTTTCTTTGTCGTTGAAATAAGCGACTATACTTGATGCAATTTTGGGTCCTATTTCATCCACGGTTGTGAGTTCTTCCACTGTGGCATTTATCAGATCGTCTACCGATCTGAATCTCCTTGCCAGAGTTTTGGCAACAGTTTCTCCAACATGCCTTATTCCCAGGGCATAAAGTACTTTATGGTATGGTGTGTTCCTTGATTTTTCTATGCTTCCGATTATGTTGGAAGCTGATTTTTCAGCAAACCTTTCAAGAGGTAATAGCTGTTCAGTTTTTAGATCGTATAAGTCGGCAACATTTCTGATAAGGTTTTTGCTGAACAGCAAATCAACTGTTTCTTCACCAAGGCCTTCAATATTCATTGCTTTCCGGCTGATAAAATGCTCAATTCTTCCTTTAAGCTGAGGAGGGCAATGGAGATAATTCGGGCAATAATGGTTTGCTTCTCCCTCATTTCTCTGAAGAGGTGTACCACATTCGGGGCAGTGGGCTATAAATGTTACAGGCTTGCTTCCCGGCCGCCTTGAAGAGGTATCTACGCCCACTATTTTTGGAATAATCTCTCCTCCCTTTTCAACATATACCAGGTCGCCATAGTGAAGGTCGAGAAGTTCAATCTGGTCAGCGTTATGAAGCGAGGCGCGCTTAACTGTAGTACCGGCCAGCAATACGGGTTCGAGATTTGCCACTGGAGTAACAGTGCCGGTTCTCCCCACCTGGAATGACACGGAAATAAGCCGGGTCAATGCCTGTTCAGCCTTGTATTTGTATGCGATAGCCCAACGCGGTGATTTAGCAGTTGTGCCAAGAACTGACTGCTGTCCGATTGAATTAACCTTGATAACCACACCGTCAGTATCGTAAACCAGCTTCTTTCTCGCTGTTTCCCATTCCCTGATGAAATCAAGAACCTCTTCAATATTCTTGCATAATCTCATGCTAACATCGGTTTTAAAACCCCATGATGCAACTTTTTTCATGTTTTGAAAATGGTTGTCAAAAGGAAGGTTTTCACCAAGCAAAAAATAAAACAGGCATTCAAGTTTTCTTGTCGCGACTATTTCAGGATCAAGAAGCTTAAGAGTACCTGAGGCAGCATTTCTCGGGTTGGCAAATGGAGGAAGATTATTGGCAATCCTTTCATCATTCAGCTCATAAAAAACGTCGCGCGGCATCAGCACCTCTCCGCGTACCAGGAATTCATCCGGTATGTCAACAGATTCAATTCTGAGGGGTATTGTTTTTATGCTTTTAATATTTGCCGTGACGTCATCTCCTGCGGTACCGTCGCCTCTGGTAAGTGCCCGCTCAAGAATCCCGTTCTTGTATGAAATGCTGATAGAAGCTCCGTCATATTTTAGTTCACAAACATAATCCACCGGCTTTTCGATGGACTTCTTAACCCTCCTGTCAAAATCGCGCAATTCTTCCTCACTGTAAGTATTGCCAAGTGAGAGCATGGGATATTTATGAGGAAACTGCTGAAATTCCCGTGAAATATCACTGCCGACTTTTTCGACAGGTGAATCACTGGTCTTAAACTCCGGATATTGCTTTTCCAGAGCAGCAAGCTCGTTAATAAGCAGATCAAATTCAAAATCAGAAATAATTGGCTGATTAAGAACATAATATCGGTAATTATGCTCTTCTATTTCTTTTCTCAGTTTTTCAATACGATCCTTAATCCCGTCTTTTTTCATTCAGGAAAATTTTATCATAAGCGCAAAAATAACTACAAATGATCAGTCCCATACACCATCAACAGATTTTCCGCAATCGGGACATTTACCATCCTTAAGGTTAAAAGCTGTAATGCGGTAACCTTGCCTGGCAATCAGGACTTTTTTACAGCCCGGGCAATATGTATCTGAAAATTCATTGCCTGGCACGTTGCCTGTATAACAATAGATTAGCCCTTCATCTTTGGCGATCTGAACAGCTTTGTTAAGAGTTTCCACCGGAGTAGGAGGTAATTGTTCAAGTTTATAAGTCGGGTAAAACCTGCTGAAATGAATTGGCGTTTTGCTTAATCCATTGTCATTCATCCACTTGCACATTTTTCTTATCTCGTCCAGTTTATCTGTCCATGCGGGGACAATGAGGTATGTAATTTCAAGCCAGATCCCCAGATCTTTATAAATGAGCAGTGAATCAAGTACAGGCTGCAGTTTACCGCCAGTCAGCCTCATGTAGGTATTATCATTAAATGATTTCAGATCGATATTTGCCGCATCCAGTACACTGCACCATTTTTCAAGCGGTTCTTTCTTTATATAACCGTTTGACTTGACAATGTTCTTTATTCCGGCTTTTTTAGCCAGAACCGCAGTTTCAAATACATATTCATAAAATGAAACAGGTTCAGAATAGGTATATGCTATTGTTTTGCACCCCTTATCTATGCAATCAGCTACAACCTTTTCAGGCATCAGGTTGTAATTACGTGTTTTGTCCGGACTGGTTTGTGAAATTGACCAGTTCTGACAATTCAGACATGCAAAATTACAGCCTGCTGTCGCGATTGAATAAGCTCTGGAACCAGGATAAAAATGATAGAGCGGCTTCTTCTCTATTGGATCTATATTGACTGAACATGGATTTCCGTAAGCCAGTGTATATAGTTTGGATTTGTACACCTTTCGATTGTTGCACTGGCTTAGTTCTCCCTCCTTCAAAATACATTCATTGGGGCATATGAGACACATGATGCCGCGCGGAGTCTCCTGCTGAAACATTGCTTCCCTCCGGTAAATCCCCTGATAATCCTCTGCATTTCCGGCCAGGAATGATGATGGTCCAAAGCATAGAATTCCACCCGAAAACGCAACGCATTTTTTCAGGAATTCTCGTTTGCTGGCATTAAAATTGTTTTTTTGCATCTTGTCAATACCTAACTTTTCAAAATTAGTCAAAAATGACGGTTTTTAGTGGCGAATAATGACACAAAACCAGCCAGTACTATCACAGTAATTAAAAGCATTGAATATCGTAATCCAATCAAAGGTACGACCACTGCCGAAAAAAATATAAAACCCAGAGCTGAACCTGCAAGATCGGAAGTGTAAATGATGGACACTTCGGAGCTATTAACATTGTGCCGGGTCAGTTCTCTGAAAATATTACCTGTCAGAAGCGACGGAATAAATGACAAAATAAAGATCAGGATAACAACAGGGATAAAACTTTTCATTATTAGAATTTTCTGCACAAGCAGACCACATATAGCGTAAAAAGCCATAAGTGCTATTATTTTAAGGGCGAACCTGGATTTGTTTTCTGAGAAAAAATTCATTCCCGAGCCCATTGCAAGTCCGGCCATAAAACCAGCTATTATAATGCCGGTTAGCTGATACATATTACCTGCAGTAAGTTGCAGGACCAGAAGCAGGACAATTTCGTAGCCAGCCAGTGCAAATGCACTGAAATACATTAAATTGCTCCTGCGTTTTATAAATGCCGCCGGCAGTAAAAAGACAATTATTAAAAAGAAAATTGCAGGCAGTTTTTCACTGATCTTTTTGCTAAGATGGAACGATTGATAATAAAGAGCAGCCAAAGGTTTTGTAAGAAAGTTTTTGCTTATGTTCACGTCTAATAATGAGAGGAATTCATCAGACTTCATTATTATGAGTTCATCCGATAAGAAATCAGGTGATACATAAGTATTTTTTATTCCACGTTTCTCTGACAGTGAACAGATTTCTGCCGATAATGAATCGTTTGATGCAAGAAAATATATTTTGTTTCCCAGGATTGGTTTTACATTTCTGAATACAGAGGAAAGGCTGTTAAAAACAGATGAATTAAGATAGATAGATTCTTTATTGAAATAGTTGGTATTTATTCCGGCAGAACACATAAAGACACCTCCGGGATTAAGCTTTTCATGCACTGAAGAAAAAAATTCAACTGAATAAAACCTGCTTAATTGCAATGTTGAAGGAGGAGGTAGTATTAAGAGAACCACGTCAAATTTATTCTGCGACTTTTGTATGTACCTGTATGCATCTTCATTCCGTACTTCAATGCCTTCGAATTGTTTTAAGACCGACACCTGCTCATATTTAATCAATGAAGGGTCGCTCTCAACATAAACTACTTTTTTGACAGGGTACTTGAGTATTTCAGGTAAATGGGACCATAATAATCCTGATATCATAAGAACGCTTTCAATTCTTTCTCTTTGAAGCATCGCATAGTGAATATCCTCTTCCCTTTCAGTAACATCATCATTATAAGAGAGAAGACGCTGGTTATAATAAATACTTTTTTCACCTCCATACTCAGCTATTGTTATGTTTCCATACGGGGTCTCTTCCGACTTGCTTACCTTAACACCCTGCATCAACAGCTGGCGGAAGAAGACATCAGAATTTGTAACAATAATCAAAATTGAGGCGGTAAGGACAAGCAATCTGAACAAGTTTACTGAAATAATATTTTTAATGAAGAAGGTAAGCAGAACATAAGTAACAGCAAGCAGAATTATTAGCAGTATTGTCTGATATGTATTCAATGCCCCTGTCCCGAGAAAAGTAACGACAATTCCGGCAGCAATACCTCCGGTTGTTTCGACAGAGAATGATTTACCCGGGTCAAGTTTCATTGATGATTTTGCATATGCTATCAGCTTAATAAATGTAAAGCCCGATATAAAGCAAAACGGGAAGAGAACAAGAATTGTAAGCACCATGCTTACAAGAAAGGTCGGGGTTTCTCCTGTCTGCAGAAACAATTTTGATAATGAAAACAATAGTATAATTGAAACCACCGGGCTAAAGGCAAAGAAGAGATTTATTTTTCTAACGTCATTAATATTGGATTTACCTGCCAGGTAAGCACCTGCACCTGAGCCTATCAGCCATGAACCAAGAAATGTTCCTGCAACAAGTTCGTAACCTCCTGATATATTTATTATTTCTTTCATCATCAGGATCTGAAGCGATGTACTTACAAAGCCTGTAATAAAAAGATTTATGCTTACATTAAAATTGTCATATTCAGAAAGCCATAGTTCAGTAGCTTGTTTTTCCTGACGTCCGGATGTCTTGATGAAGTATTTAAGATGCCACAGAAAGTGAAACAATCCCGTGAAGCTTAGACCTATTCCTGTTTCAACATGCCACTTAAGAATACTTCTGGTTATTGGAATATTCCACTTGTAACTTATCTGAAGGGCCAGGAAAACACCTGCTGCTGCTGTTAAAAGAAATACAATAGCCAGAACAGAATTCCAGATTTTTCTGTGAAGATTCAGAGAATAAAAGCCATTCCGGTAAAGCAGGTAGCTGATAAGATAGAGAAGAGTTGTCGTTAATCCGGTTCCGATAACATGATACATTGTTAGTTTTTGTTTTCTTCGAGGACTATTCCTTCATACACGAATATTTCAGCATTTTTCCATCCGTCCCAGCCAATACCTGCTTTGTCGCGAGAGGTGTATCCCAGGAATTCTTCGACAGTCCATCCGTTTTCGGTTGCTACCTGCGGCAGCATTGTACCTGCTCTGAAATCTTTTTTAATGTAAATGCCATGTTTGCCAAGTACAATTTCTTTTATATTGTCAATTTTTCTGAGAGGGCCCAGAATGGTAATTTCCATTTCAATCCTGTTAAACTCCTCTTTAGTAAGAGGAGTGAACCGGGGATCTTCAAAAGCAGATGAGTAAGCTGATTCAATAACTGCTTTATAGAGAGGATCCTGAGAAATAAACCGGCCGATGCATCCCCTTAGAGCGCCTTTTATTTTCAGGGTGACAAAAGCTCCATAAGGTACATTGAATTTCTGTGGAAGAGTCTCTTTATCCACAGTATACTTTTTATTATAGTAAAGGCCTGAATAGATGCTGTTACGTGCGATCTCAAACAGCTTTTTTTTCTCATCAGGTGTGAAGAAAATTTCATCCGTAAGGCTTTTGCCTTCGCTTTTTTGACCGGTTTTTTCAATCAGGGCGATAGCATGGTACCCCACAACTTCTTCCTTGTTTCCATATGGTGAATCTCCTGAATTGCAGTAATCTATCTTTTTATACTCAAGGTTGGAGTTTCCTTCAGCAAGATACATCAGAACCAGCCCGGAAGTCCATCCACACATGCTTGTTGAAAGACCGGGGATGTTCCTGGATGCTGTTTTCCTTTGTGCAGTAAGAAATGCCTGAGGATCTCCTGAAACTATACTGTTTGCCGTTATATTGTCCACCTCCTTGGCATCTTCATAATCAGGATAATGACAAAAATCACTGCTTATAACGAACAGGTTTTCCCGGGTAAAGTAGGGTCTTAATGCGTCTGCAATCTTTTTAATTGTACTGGTATTGTTTGTTCCGATAATAATTGGAACTAACATTGGGTCTGATTTAAAATAATATTGAATAAAGGGTATCTGAACCTCGATGCTGTGTTCCTGGAAATGGGCTGAAACAGGATGGTTAAAGACTCTGTGTTCATTTTTCAACTTATTTGCCAGCTCCTGATTTACTTTCATCCGGC
>JABUEV010000102.1 GCA_013314865.1 Bacteroidales bacterium
ACGTTCAGACTCCTCGATCCGCCTCTTCACGAATTTGTACCTCAGAGCCCCGAAAAACAGGCTGAGCTTGCCAAAGCTCTCGGAATTAAGAAATCTGATGTGGTAAAAAGAGGAGAAGCACTCCACGAAACTAACCCGATGATGGGTCACCGTGGCGTCCGTCTTGGAATTACTTATCCGGAAATCACTGAGATGCAGGTGAGGGCAATGTTCGAGGCAGCAGCCGAACTTATCAATGAAAAGAAACACCCCAAACCGGAACTCATGGTGCCTGTGACATGTGACGTATCAGAACTTGATGTCACCAAAAAAGTAGTCGACAAAGTTTATGAGGAAGTCTGCAAGAAGACTAGTCTGAAAAAAATCGACTATAAGTATGGCACAATGATTGAAATACCCAGGGCTACCCTGCTGTCAGACCGCATGGCCAAATCTGCTGAATTCTTTTCATTCGGCACCAACGACCTGACACAGATGACATTCGGCTTCAGCCGCGATGACATAGGCGGATTTCTGCATGATTACCTCGACAAGAAGATGCTGCCGGCTGATCCGTTCCAGACAATCGATCAGGATGGTGTAGGCCAGTTGATAAAAATGTCTGTCGAAAAAGGCCGGGCAACAAGACCTGATCTTAAAATCGGAATATGTGGCGAACAGGGCGGCGACCCTGCATCAGTCGAGTTTTGTTTCAAAAACAACCTTACATACGTAAGCTGTTCACCTTTCCGGGTGCCTATCGCAAGACTTGCAGCAGCCCAGGCAGCTATAAAATACGGAAAATAAAGAACTTAATATCTGAAAGAAGAAAGGGCGCCATTAAGGTGCCCTTTCTCTTTTCATGCCTGCCCTCCCCGCTGAATATACTATTGATCTTTATCTATATGACCCCTGATACTTCCTGTACCCTATGCAACATTAAAATTTTTAATGTTATAAAGACAATTAGTGTCCCGAATTATAAATTATTTATATTTACCGATTATTTCTTACAGACTTGAACTGATGCCTATGGTAACTACTGATGACTTGCTTAAGTATGATATTGAAAATGTAAAGGAAATAGTTTATAATCCCTCCTATAACCAGCTTTTTATTGAGGAGACCAAACCTGGGCTCGATAAATATGAAAAAGGAATCATAACCCGCACCGGAGCTGTGGCTGTTGATACAGGTATCTTCACCGGAAGATCTCCGAATGACAAATATGTTGTGCTGGATGAAAAAACCAGAGATACAATCTGGTGGAAATCAGAAAAAGCAAAGGTCTCTGACAACAAGCCTATTTCATTTGAAATCTGGGAACACTGCAGAAAGATTGCTGCCCGTCAGCTTTCCGGGAAAAGACTTTTCGTAATGGATTGCTTTTGCGGTGCAAACCTCGATACAAGACTGCCTGTGAGATTCATTACCGAAATAGCATGGCAGGCTCATTTTGTAAAAAACATGTTCATAAGGCCTGAACCTGAAGATCTTAAAGATTTTGAACCTCAGTTTGTTGTACTCATGGCTTCGAAAGCCATTAATCCTGACTGGCAGAAACAGGGCCTTAATTCTGAGAATTTTGTCTTTTTCAACCTCACGGCAGGAATGCTTGTTATTGGCGGAACCTATTACGGCGGAGAAATGAAAAAGGGTATTTTCTCAGTCATGAATTACTACCTTCCCCTTAAGGGAATTGCTTCCATGCATTGCTCTGCTAACGTGGGGAAAAATGGCGATGTGGCTATCTTTTTCGGGCTTTCAGGAACCGGAAAAACCACTCTCTCAACTGACCCGGAAAGAGCTTTGATCGGCGATGATGAACATGGATGGGATGATGATGGAATTTTTAACCTGGAGGGCGGGTGTTATGCAAAATGCATAAAACTCAGAAAAGAAAATGAACCTGACATTTATAACGCTATAAAAAGGGATGCCCTGCTTGAAAATCTTGTAATACTGCCCGACGGAACTATTGATTTCGATGACGATTCAAAAACCGAAAATACAAGGGTTTCTTATCCTATCTACCATATCAATAATATCGTTAAACCTGTCTCAAAGGCCGGACATGCTAAAAAAGTCATTTTCCTGACAGCAGATACTTTTGGAGTACTGCCACCTGTAAGCCGGCTTACAGAAGAGCAGACGAAATATTACTTCCTTAGCGGATATACAGCAAAAGTTGCCGGTACCGAAAGAGGCATCATTGAGCCTGTCCCGTCATTCTCGGCCTGCTTCGGAGCTGCTTTCCTTATGCTGGATCCGATAATTTACGCAAATGAACTTGCGAAAAAAATGAAACAACATAAGGCTGAAGCCTGGCTGGTAAACACAGGATGGATAGGAGGCCCTTACGGAACAGGCTATAGAATAGAAATCCAGACCACCAGAAGGATAATAAGCGCTATTCTTGATGATTCGATTAAAAATGCCGACTTTGTTAATTTGCCGGTATTCAATCTTAGCATACCGGTGAAAATACCCGGCATCGATAATAAAATACTTGATCCTGCTAAAGCCTGGAGCTCGCCTCATATATGGCATATTGCCGCAACAGACCTTGCTCTTAAATTCATAAATAATTTCAGCAAGTTTACATCCAATGAAGAGACAGCTCTTCTGGTTGAACATGGACCTGAAATTCTATAGAAAAGAATGGACATGAATTTGCCTCTTGCGGTGATTCTTGCTTATCTTCTTGGATCTGTTTCTACTGCTGTATGGGCAGGAAAAATTTTTCACAAAATAGACGTCAGGGAACACGGCAGTGGAAATGCCGGTGCAACTAATGTCATAAGGGTGCTTGGATGGAAAACCGGAATTCCCGTGCTTCTGGCTGATGTTGCCAAAGGCTGGGTGGCCGCAATGCTTCCGATATTTTTCAAGCTGGCCGGTGAAGGCACTTCTGTCATTACAAATTTTCAGATTCTTGCCGGCATTGCTGCAGTAACAGGACATATCTTTCCTATATTTACAGGCTTCAGGGGCGGTAAAGGAGTGGCAACAATTTTTGGTGTTTTGCTGGCTATACATCCTTTGCTTACAGCTTCGTGCCTGGCAGTCTTTCTTGCAGTATTCCTGATTTCAGGTTATGTTTCACTCGGATCCATTTCAGCAGGTATAGCCTTTCCTCTCCTTTTATTCCTCGTCTTTGACACCCCTTCACAGTTGTTTAAAATATTCTCAGTAATTGTCGCAGTTGCTCTTATCATCACTCACAGAAAAAATATTTCACGACTGATAAGGGGAGAAGAGTCAAAGCTTATTGGAAGAAATAAAAACAAAGTTTCCTCTGAAAACTGAAAGTCAGGGGTTTCTGTTATTCTAGGATTTATTTACAGCAGTAAACTTTTCAGTATTGCTCTAATAATTTGATTCTCTTTTCAATAGGCGGATGAGTACGGAAAAGGTTCGCAAATGAAAACTTCAGTTCTTCCCTTTTATCCTGAGGATTCTCTATAAACATCTGGGCAATGTCCTTCCTCTTTACAGCTTCTATGGTCGGGTCAGCCGATACTTTTCTAAGGGCTGATGCAAGGGAAAGAGGCCGCCTGGTAAGCTCTGCCGAACCGGCATCGGCAAGATATTCCCTGCTCCTTGATAACGCAAACCTGAACAAAGAAGCAAGGATGTAACCAATCAGCGCCAGAAGCATGGCTATCAAAATCCCTGCACCCTGTTTCTTGCCTCTTCCTAAGTTGCCAAATCTCAACGATCTGAATAACATTTCGGTTATGAAGGCAAAAATACCGACAAAAATCACGGATATTATCAAAAGTCTTACATCCCTGTTGCGTATATGTGTAAGCTCATGAGCTATAACTGCCTCAAGTTCATCATCATTGAGTTTGTCTATTATCCCCCTCGAAAGAGAAACCGTATAGGTTTTTGTATTTATGCCGCTTGCGAAAGCATTAAGAGAGTCATCATCAATAATGTTGATCTTCGGCATCGGCATTCCGGAGGCAATGCACAGGTTTTCAACAAGGTTATAGACCCTTTTGTTCTCTTTCCTTTCCAGGGGCCGGGAGTTGGTGGCATTATTTATGATGGCAGTATGTGAAAACCAGGCAATTACAAACCACAGCAGCACTCCTGCAGTAATCCAGGGTATGGTTGTCAGAAATGAACGGTTTACAAATTCCAGTGAAGCAACTCCTTGTCCTTCACTTGAACTCATTGACAAGAAAAAAAAGAATAGCCATGACAGTCCCATAAAAACTGCAGGAAGCATCAGCAGGAGAATTACTGAGTTGATATTGTTTTTTCTTATCTGGCTCTGTAACCCGAAATATTTCATTATGTCAGAACTGTATCTTTGGTGGTTCCTCTATTGTGGCACGCTGTTCTCCAAGTTCAAACATGGGTTCTTTCTTGAAATTAAAGAGGGTGGCAATAAGATTTGACGGAAAAGTCTCAACCGCCACATTCAGCTCTTTTGTTGCCGAATTGAAGAATCTTCTGGCTGCTGCAATCTTGTTCTCCACATCCGATATCTCATTCTGCAGATCCATGAAATTCTGGCTTGCTTTCAGATCAGGGTATGCCTCCACCGACACCCTCAGTCCCTGAAGAGCCGAAGAAAGCCTGGTCTCAGCTTCAATCTTTTCATTTATGGTGCTGGCTTTCATGGCATTGGCACGTGCTTCAGTTATCTCGGTCAATACGCCTCTTTCATGCTGCATGTATCCCTTTACTGCTTCTACAAGCTGGGGTATAAGATCGTGTCTTTGCTTCAGCTGAACATCAACATCTGCAAAAGCCTGTTCCCTGTTAATCCTGAGCCTGACCAGCCTGTTGTACAGAGAGACTGCCAGCAAAGCCAGAAACAGAATTAATCCAATGATTATTAAAAATGCTCCCATCTTCTTTGAATTAATGTTTGTAATCAGTTCTTTTAAAATTGAAAATTAAAGATAGAAATATTTCTTTTATATTTAAGCTTGTCATATTATCAATAATAATCAGCTTAACACTAATACAAATAAATATGGAAAAAAGCATTAAAGGAACACGGACAGAGAAAAACCTGCTTAAAGCATTTGCAGGTGAATCACAGGCTAAAAACAGGTATGAATTTGCTGCAAAAGTTGCAAAAGAAGAAGGTTATGAACAGATATCAGCCATTTTTCTTGAGACTGCACTTCAGGAGCAGCAGCATGCTAAACGCTTCTTTGGATTTCTCGAAGGCGGGATGCTTGAAATAACTGCAACCTATCCTGCCGGTAAAACAGGCAGTACGGAACATAACCTCAGTGCCGCAGCTGACGGTGAACATGAAGAATGGCATGACCTCTACCCCTCATTTGCAGATATTGCAGAAGAAGAGGGATTTAAGAATATCGCCACTGCTTTCAGAGCTATAGCATCAGCCGAAAAAAACCATGAGGAGAGATACAGGAAGCTTCTCGAGAATGTTATGAAAAACAAGGTGTTCGAAAGAGATGAGAAGGTTTTCTGGTATTGCCGTAAATGCGGTTATGTTCACTTCGGGACAAAACCTCTTAAGAACTGCCCCGCCTGTCTTCACCCAATGGCCTATTTTGAAATAAAAGCAGAAAACTATTAAGACTTTTTGTATGATTGATGGGGTTAGAATGCTGGAGATTATAAAAGAAAGACAGAGCGACAGAAAGTACTCGGACAAGCCTGTTGAGAAAGAAAAGCTTGAGAGAATACTTGAAGCAGGCAGAATGGCCCCTTCTGCCTGCAACGCCCAGCCATGGAAGTTTGTAGTAGTAAACAGCCCGGATGTCCTGGCTGAAATTGCTGATGCAGCTTCTGAAAAAACGCTGGGAATGAATACTTTTCTGAAGCAGGCACCTGTCCTCGTCGTAGTCGTAAGGGAAAAAGCAAATCTAACATCAAGAATAGGCGGTACTATTAAAAACAAAGACTATTCACTTATCGACATAGGCATTGCGACGGAAAATATCTGCCTCCAGGCTACAGCCGAAGGACTGGGATCCTGCATTATTGGATGGTTTAACGAAAACAGGGTAAAAAAGACACTTGGAATCCCATCCGAAAAACGCGTGGAAGTGATTATATCCCTTGGCTATTCCATGAGTGAAAAAAGAGAAAAGAAACGCAAGCCCCCTGAGGCTGTGATTTCATATAATAAATACTGAACTTAGCCTGGAAAGGTCGTGTTGTGGTTTAGAACAAGCTGACCTGTTACCTGATGTTACCTAAGCCTGGTCAAGCATTTCCAGGGCAGTTTTCAGACGTCTGACTGCTTCAATAAGCAGATTGTCAGATGTGGCATAGGAGATGCGTATGCACCCGGGGGCTCCGAATGCATCACCGCCAACTACTGCTACCTGGGCTTTGTCAAGAAGGTAAAGGGCCAGATCATCTGTACTGTTTATCCTGAAACCATCGTAAGACTTTCCGAGATAATGACTTACGTCAGGCATGACGTAAAACGCTCCCTGCGGAACTCTGAATTTCAAACCTTTAATATCTTTGAGCAGACCGCATATTAAGTCTCTCCTCCGCAAAAAAGCATTCCGCATCTCTTCCCTTGAACTGCTCTTTCCCTGAAGAGCTGCCAGTGCCGCACGCTGGGCTATCGAACATACCCCGGAAGTGAACTGCCCCTGCAGTTTGTTGCACGCCTTTGCAATCCAGACAGGAGCGCCTATGTACCCAATTCTCCAGCCTGTCATCGCATATCCCTTCGAAACTCCATTTACCGTAATAACACGGTCATAAATGAAATCATTCGACGCCATGCTTATATGTTTGCCTTCAAATATTATATGCTCATAAATCTCATCCGAAAGAATAAACAAACCTTCATGCCTCTCCACAACCCGTGCAATTTGCTTAATCTCATCGCCTGAATAGACCATCCCGGTCGGATTTGAGGGAGAGTTGAAAATGATAAGCCTGGTTTTATCAGTAATAGCCGACTCAAGCTGATCGGGAGTCACTTTAAAATCATTCTCAAGAAGCGACTCTACAACTACAGGTTTACCGCCTGCAAGTATAACCTGATCAAAATAACTTACCCAGTATGGAGCCAGGAGTATTACTTCATCTCCCGGATTGATTATTGAAAGGATTACGTTGATTATCGAATGCTTCCCCCCTGCCGATACAACTATCTGTTCCACTGTGTATTTCAAGCCATTCTCCTCCAGAAACTTCCTTGAAATGGCTTCCCTGAGATCATTATAACCGGGGACGGGAGGATATTTTGAGTAATTGTCGTCAATTGCCTTTTTGGCAGCTTCCTTTATATAATCAGGGGTATTGAAATCAGGTTCACCAAGACTGAGACTAATTACATCTATCCCTTTTTCCTTCAGTTCCCGGCTTTTCTGAGCCATCGCAAGTGTCTGGGAGACTGACATGGCTTTGATGCGTTCTGACAGGTATTCCATATAATCTGCTTCTTTTAATAATTAATTAAAAACAATGACCAGTTTGATTCAAATATAAAAGTATAAATTAAAAAATCTTAAGTTTGTAAAGATAAAATCAAAAATCATGGAACTTATTTCTGAAATATTGAAGATAACAATCCCTTCATTGATTGTCTCAATTACAGTATGGCTGACACTCAGATACATGCTTAAGAGCGACCAGGAAAAAAGAAGGCAGGAACTGATACTCCAGTCAGGCAGGACTGTAACTCCCATCAGGCTGCAGGCCTACGAAAGGATTGTCCTGTTTCTTGAGAGAATTTCCCTGGAATCCCTGCTGGTGAGAGTAAGCAGTCCGGATATGACAGTAGCACAGCTTCATTCAGCTCTGCTTACAACAATCAGAAGCGAGT
>JABUEV010000103.1 GCA_013314865.1 Bacteroidales bacterium
GATTATCCATACGGAATAATCCAGGTTAGGGATTGGCCTGTTTCCGTAAATTGTGTCGACAGGGCATTCAGAGTAGAGGTTTACGATACCTGAGAAAAACTCTTTAATGAAAATCCTTTTTGAGCTTACAGCCGATACGCTGAAATAGCCAAGTACAGGAATTGAAGGGTCTTCGACACAATATACATTTCCCGCAATTGAAGCGGGTGTGATATCATAAAGACTGCCGACATCCTGAGAGATATTCTGCAGTTTTTCCCAGAAAGCATATTCGCTTTCATTAAGCGAATATTGATTTACGAGCATGCTGTATTTTACTTTAAGGCGGTCGGTCTCGTTGGAAATGAATTTTACAGGGTACCTGCTTATCCTGTTTTCTGCCAGGACAGATGTATTTTTGATGTTTATTGTATTTGAATTATTTGAAAGCCAGCATTGCCAGTTGGTTACTGTATATGGCAGGTTAAACTCCCATGTCTCATTGTAAGTCCATCTGTAATATTTACATAAATTCTGGGGATCATGCGTTTCGAGGTAAACCTGACAGCCTTCCTCGGCGGGCGGAAGGTTTCCTGCACCTTCTTTGATGACCACCTTTTCATAGAAGAGAGTGTCTATCGGCGGAACAGGCTTCATCTCGACCATTGGCGATTCGTATGTGTAATTTTCTGATGAAGGGTTATTGGTGCGGATAAAAAGTTTGTATTTTCTTCCCGGAATGCCTCTGAAATTTTCGCTGTATGATTTATAAGTGCCGGGAGACGTTTCAATAAATGGAAAATTATTCCCCTTATCATCACTTACTATAACAGTACATCCCCTGACAGGTGTTCTAACAGGGGTCTTTTTTTGCGCAAGAGGCAGGGACCTGGAAAGAACAATAGTATAAGGTTCTATCTGATCTGTTATCATACCTTCAACAACAAGCATATCAGTCTCTTCTTCGATCTCAGGCACAAATTCTGTTATACAGCCGGCTGAAAGCAGAACAATTAAAATCAGTACACTATATTTTAAAATTCTCATACCTATTAGAAGTCAAAACTGAAAGTAAGTGATGGAATAGCCCTGCCGAAAACTGAGAGCCTGTATCCTTTTATATTATTATTTTCATTTTTAAAATAGACTGAATACACATTTTGTCTGCCAAGTACATTGTATATAGAAAATGTCCAATAAGGATGCGCAATCTTCCGTGACCTGAGATTTCCGCTCACCTTCATTGAGAGGTCAAGCCTCATATAATCCGGTATCCTGTATTTGTTTCTTTCAGAATAATAAACAAGAAGCTGATCTCCAAGGTAATATGTTGCAACGGGATACGTAATGGGACGGCCTGTGCTGTAGGTATAGCTGGAAGAAATGCTTAATCTTCTTGAAAAGATAAAATTAAAGGTTGCTATCAGATCATGGGGTTTGTCGAAATTAGCCGGAAACCATTTCCCTCCGTTTACTATCTCATCACTGTACTTTCCAAGACTCCTGAGAAAAGTCCTGGAATACGTGTAGCCAATACTCCATCTTACTCTTCCTTCAGGTTTTTTCAATGTAAGTTCGATTCCATATGCTTTCCCTTCTGCATTTATAAGATCCTTTTCGATATTCTCATTCATTACCAGTTTTGTGCCTCCCTTATAGTCAACCATATTTCTGATCTGCTTGTAATAAAGTTCAGCTGATGCTTCTATGCTTTTTTTGAACAGCAACTGGTAAAATCCTGCCGCATATTGATCACCAACCTGGGGTTTAAGGTAGTAGTCACTAAGTTTCCATGTGTCGGTGGGTGAAATTGAGGTTGTATTCGACAGAAGGTGGATATACTGCCGCGTTCTGTTATAATTGATTTTCAGCGAGCTGTTTCCTGAGGTTCTTACATTAAGTGAAATCCTGAATTCAGGTCCTGAATAGCTCCTGAAAATTCCTGATCCTTTGAAGAAAAGTGTATCAATTACACTTGAAGCTGTTCTGGGATAGTCAGGGTCATAAATCATCACTTCTCCCGGGCCTAAAGCATGAAAAGTTGAGAATCTGATTCCCGCATTCAGTGAAACAACATCATTGAGAATGAATTTATCCTCAATGTACAAGCCTGTTTCGAAAGCTCTTTCAGGAGCAATTTTTCTTGGCACAACGAGTGATGAATCACTGTACGGCAGGTAAGTGCCCGGATTTATTCTGTAGTGTACTAAATCAAGTCCGTAATTTACTTCATGTCTTCCCTGATACCAGTTAAAGTCAGACTTGAAACCTGTACTGCTGATTCTGTGTGACAGAATAAAGGCTTCGGAAGTATTCCGTTCGCCTGTTATATCGTAATTATATGCACTGTTATTCAAAGTCGTTACGGTGAAAAAGCGGCTGTTGAAGAAATGGCGCCACCTCAGTGATAAGATACTGTTGTTGTAACTGTAAACGGTGTCCGCATTGAAACGGAATGCATCATGGCTAAGGTAGGAAGAGAGCTCGAACTTGTTGTTCCTGTTCAGGTCGTAAGTCAAACGGGCATTAAGATCGTAAAATGAAGCCCTGCTTTTTCTAATTGACGGATCATCTATAAGTTTGAAAATCCAGTTGGAATAGGTTGTTCCGCCGGAGATCAGATATGTGAGTGTGTCTTTGATAACAGGGCCTTCAAGTGTGAGATGAGTTGTAACCGGACTAATCCCTGCATTGCCCGCAAACTCCCTTCTGTTCCCGTCTCTTGAGCTTATATCAAGCACCGATGATATTCTTCCGCCATAACGGCCGGGAATTCCTCCCTTATAAAGGGTCACATCCTTTATGATATCGGAATTTACTGCAGAAAAAAAGCCGAAGAAATGAGAGGTATTATAAACCGGTGCACCGTAAAGAAGTATTAGGTTTTGATCTGAGGATCCTCCTCTTACGTTGAATCCCGCTGAACCCTCTCCTACCGACTGTACACCTGTCATTAGTAAAATACTCTTTATTATATCTGACTCCCCCATTGATGTTGGCATCAGCCTGAACGATGTGATATTAACCTTCTCAACTCCCACTTCATACCTCTGCAGAACAACATTTTTCTGTGCTGATACAACAGTCTCCTTGAGTGGGATGAGCATTCCGGTCATCTCGACATTCATCTCTCCGTTGCCATAAAGGTTAATATTTATAAAATTCTCCTTCATTCCAATAAAAGAGAATTGCAGAAGGTGGGTGCCCCTGGGAAGAGACAGGGAATAAAAACCGTACTCGTTGGAAATGGTTCCTGCCGAAAGCTTCTGATTGTACACTGTCACGCCTGCAACAGGCTCTTTTGTGTCCCTGTTGAATATGTATCCTGAAATTACTGCATTACCCGGTTTACTCTTTTCTGCAGGATTTCCAATATCAAAAAACAGATTACCTGATGATTTTGCTTCATTCCTGTCTTCATAATATTCATCCGGAGGAATATAATTCACTTCGCCTGAATACGAATTCTGCGGAACCTTTACAGCAAAATATTTGGTTATCACAACATTGCCTGATTCATCAATAAAATAGTAAAGGGATGATTCTGCAAAAAGTCTGTTCAGTAACTCGTTAAGATTTTCAATTCCCGGATAGTCACCTGGTTTCAGATTTTCAATCCATTCATCCCTGTAGAAAAACTTCAGACCTAAAGAGCTTTCAGCGCTGCTTACAAATTCGGCAAAACTCTGGCTGGTGTAATTCCACGTTATTCCAAAATCCCGCTGTGCATCCAGATTAAGCTGAACAAGTAAAAGAAAAATCAGAACCGATAGTTTTAGTCTCATCTGGCTGAGATCAGATTATTGTAATATTGAATAACAGGGACAATTGTGTCAGGATCTTTAACTGAGATTCTGATTTTTTTTGACCTTAAATAATTTTTCACCTCTTTCTTGCTATCACCGAACACTTTGAAAAGATCCCTCCTGAAAGTTACAGGATGATAAACACCCTCTTTCCTCACGTAAACCTTTTGTATCTGACTGAACAAGTCATATGTATTTTCAACTGCATGAAGAAGGATCTCTTTTCGGTATTTTACAACCAGTGACACAGGGCCGTCACAAAGCACGTTGACGAATCCGCGGGGACTTTCTGTACTGTCATTCTCCACTTTTCCGAACCTGTACATACGGCTGTTGTAATCAAGGCTGAAAGAATCAACCATCTCTCTGTTAAGCTGAATCATGATATTCTTTTCGTTAATAGCAAGGACCTGGTCATTATAGATATCATACTTCAGCCTTAAATCAGGGAAACGCTTTCCTTCAATCGTTACAGAACCTTTAATAAAGTCGTTTGTGAAAAGAAACTGATTTCCTCTTACGTGCGGGTATAGATTCCGCCATACCACTCCGTTGAAAAGAAGCTGTTTTTCAGTGACGTCCTGGCGAAAAAAAGAAAGATTTTCTTTCTGGCAATCGTTGTCAGGCATGCCTGATAAGCCGGCTTCATAAAAAAGTATGATCAGCAGAAATAAATAATAAAGATCAAATCTTTTCATCAGTTCAGAATCTAGCAACCTCTCTTTTCCAGGAGCCGGGCAATTTCCAGAAACAGCCTGACAGGATTCAGTAAATTGCGGAAACAGGTCAAAAATGGAACCGTTTATTATTATTTGACAATTGGAGTAAGCAAAATATTCCGGTAAGCCACTTTTCCGTGATCACCCTGCAGGTAAATAGGTCCGGGGGCAAAAACATCCGATTGTATTGCACCTCCTGTCGGGCCATGAACCGGCTGATTGTCTATTATTTTAACACCATTCAGGATTACTGTAATATGCCTGTCGCAGAGTGTTATGTCAAGAGTCTGCCACTCGCCTGCAGGTTTTTCGGCAGCAACAGTTGGCTTTATCCTGCTGTACACTGCGCCCATGTTATGTGAATCTGTCTCTCTCTTATAGGAATCCATTACCTGAATCTCATACATTCCGCGAAGATAAACCCCGCTGTTGCTCCCTGCGGGAATATTTACTTCAAGTTTGAGGTTGAAATCTTCAAAAACCTGTTCGGTTCTAAGGTTCCCGTAAGAAATACGCGGTTCTCCCTCCTTCTGGACAGGATCATTCACCAGGGTTCCGTCAACCACCTTCCATCCGTTAACCTGTTTTTCATTGGTTAATTTCCAGCCAGTCAAATCCTTGCCGTTAAAAAGAGTTACCGGATCGCCGAATTTTATTTTTGAAAGGTCGGGAGCAGGAGGAACCGGAGGTAATTTTACCCCTGTGAAAGTTGTTGTATCCACCCCAATGCCGCTGAGCCTTGGAGAAAGGAGAATTCCTTCAATTCTTTCACCGTTTTTAACTATCTCAAGCCAGCTGGTAACCATGTGTGTCCTTACGGGATTATTGTTATCGTCCCTTTTTCTTACCACATTCGGATTCGTTCGCTGAATCATCAGGATATGATCCCTGGCAAGAAAAATGTTTGAAACGGGCAGAACACTTCCTCCTCCCCATAAAATATCAGCATCATAGTATTTATCCTCCTGTCGTACTTCAAGCCAGCCTACTGAGCCGCCTTCAATATCTATTGTCCACTGACCGGTGAACTCTGTAATGTCTGTCTTTGGCGCTACAGGCAACTCTCTTTGCTCTGTCCTGCAAGATGTCGCCATCATCAGTGATGCTGCTAAGAATAAAAGTAAAAGTCTTGTTTTCATTTTGAAGGATTTATTGGTTGAAAAGGTTGAAAAGTTGAATGGTTGAATGGTTGAATGGTTGAAAAGTTGAATAGTTGAATAGTTTATTTTTCGGCTTAATTCTTAATAGAAAATCAAGTTGTCAATTTAGCAAAAAAATCAGTTGAGAATATTTGTTATTTTAAAGACGTAAGCAAGCTGGTAGTCATCAGGACTTAGGGCGGGAGGCACAATTATGAGGCTGCTGCCTGAATTCCTGGTTTGTACAGGTATTTCAGCTCCCAGTAATTTTACCCTGGTGGCGTTATTTGTCTTCAATCCTTTGAGAATTATGTTATCAGACGGCCAATTAAGACAAATAACATAAAGGTCCCTGCCTTTTCTTGTTAAAAACAGATTTTTATTCAATTCAGGATTGACAGGTTTTTCATTAGTATTTCTTATGAAGGCTCTGGTGCCATAAATGGCCTCTCCGTTCCTTTCAAGCCAACCGCCAATCTCCATCAGCCGCTGCTGCATGATAACAGGAATTGTCCCGTCAGAATCGGGACCGATATCAAGGAGGAGATTCCCTCCGGCAGAGACAGTTGAAACAAGAAGTCTGACAAGTTCTTTGGCAGATGAATAGTTTTCGAGGTTTTCAGCCCTGTTGAATCCGAAAGAAGTTCCTATACCCCTGCACTCTTCCCATGGATGATAGATTCCGGGGTCCATGCCTTCCTTGTCATGTACCAGACCGTATTCAGTTGTATAAATGCCCCCATGTTTGCTTCTGGTCTCACTTCCCCAGCGGTCATTAACCACGACAGTTTCTCTTACCGGTGACTCATTGAACAACCAGGCAAGAAACTCTTCGCTTTTCCAGTCTTTGCTTGGCTTATCCCACTCCCCGTCAGTCCAGACAATATCCGGAGCGTACCTCTGAACAAGGTCTTTCATCTGGGGAATCATATGATTATCTACATATTCAGAAAAATTGTTCAGGTAAAGCGGATTAAACCATTCATAAAGCGAATAATAGAAACCCATATGCAATCCTTTTGCCTTGACGGCAGAGGTCAGTTCACCGCAAATGTCTCTGTGCGGACCGACATCAACACTGTTCCAGTTCCAGCTCTGTGCGCTTGGCCATAAAGTAAAGCCTTCATGATGTTTTGATGTCAGAACCACATATCTGGCACCCGACTTGCGGAATAGTTCAGCCCACTGATCAGGATTAAAAAGTTCAGCCTTAAACATCGGAGCAAAGCTCTGGTACCTGAAACCGGGCCCGTAGGTCTGCTCATGGAATCTAACGAAATGCAGGTTGACTGCACTCTTTTTATTCAGAAGTTTGTTCCAGTACCATTCAGCATATTTATCATATACCCCTATGCTGTCTCCTGTAGGTCCCCATGCCGGTACAGAATAAACACCCCAGTGAATAAAGATCCCGAACTTGGAATCTTCAAACCATTGAGGAGTGGGCCGTTTATCAAGCGACTCCCACTTCGGATCATATTTCTGGCTGTAAAGCAGTGAACTAAAAAAGAAATAAACTAAAATGAATATTTTCCTTTCCATTGGTTTATGAATTTGATAGTTGAAATATTTCCTGATATAAATTTCCAAGATCACGGAGAAACGGACTCTGACGATTTCACATTTCCTCCTGCATCTTGAGTACAATGTCGTCATGCTTTCTGCCTTCAAGCAATCTCAGGTACTTCAGGCCCTTTCTCACATTGAAGTCTTCGTAGGATCTTCTTGCCCATTCTATGGCTTCATCAATATTGCCGTTTATTTCGCTTATCACAGCCATATTAAAAAATGCTCTGCCAGCTATCTTCCTTGAAGGATTTTCTGTTTCTTTTGCCCATATTAGCCCGGCCTCATCCCAGTTTCCTGTTCTTGCCTTCCGTTTTGCTGTTTTGAAATTATCATTTCCCTTTACAAAATATTCCCTTTCGATACGCAGTCTGTATGGCAGAAGTCGCAAAGCATAATTATGCCCCGCAATCCTGCTTACCTCTTTGACTGCCTCCTTTCTTGCCAGCAATGAGGTCACAGCCTCTACCGGATTTATGCCTCTGCCAAAGAAGGCAAGCGACTCGGCAAAACTGAATTCATCAATGATTCCGTTCACGGAA
>JABUEV010000104.1 GCA_013314865.1 Bacteroidales bacterium
ATAATATATTGAAAAATTTTTCTGATTATTCAGAATAAAGGATACTCCTATTTGGTATTTAATATCAAACAGCTTCGGATCGGAATGACGGTTACAGACTGAAAAACAGACTCCTGAACTACTCCCTTATATTAGACCACTGATTAACAAATATAAGTTTTCTTATGATGATGATGTAATCCAGTGTTAAATAACCAGAATAACTCTGCGAATTATTCTGATTATTAACACATTTTCTTTTTTGGTTACTTTTTTCTTTTGTTAACATCTCCAATTTCTGTTAATATCACGCCAAAGACTTGTACAGGCTGGCCGGGATCCTTCGACCAATGCCTTGATGACATAGCTGGTAGTTGTAGTAATCAAAATATTCCTTTAGTCCCTGGTATAGCTCCAGGCCGTCAGAGGGCAATTAAATGTAAACGTAATCATACTTGACAGATCTCCACAGTCTTTCGATGAAGATGTTATCGATAACCCTACCCTTGCCATCCATGCTGATCCTGATCTCCTCACTATCCAGTTATTCAATCCACTCATGACAGGTAAACTGACTCCCCTGATCTGAGTTAATGATCTCCGGCTTCCCGTGCCCGGCTATAGCTTCTTTCGTGACATTAAAGCTGAAACTGGCATCAAGAGTATTGGGGATTTACCCCAACCGACAACATAGCGGCTGTAAACGTCAATAATCGCTGTCAGATAAAGAAAGCCTTTTGGCATTGGAATGTACGTTATGTCTATTGCCCATACCTGATTAGGATGATCTATCATAAGCCCTTTCAACAAGTATGGCCTGATATACTGAGCCTGTCCAAGTCTGCTCAGGTTCTTTCTGGGATAAATGGTCATTAGACCCATTAACCTCATAACCTGCGTGTTCTTTTATGATTGGCAAGTATACCACGGGTAAGCAAAAGTCACGCATCCTTTTCACTCCTTCCGTAGGATGTTCAAGATAATGCTCATCCACCAGTCTCACAACCTTCAGGTTATCCTCACTCTCCCTGGTATTTGTAATAAAAACTGCCCCTGCTTACACTTACAAGGTTGCACTGGCAGCGAATACTCAACGGCTCTTCACGATTAACTATACCAAGACATTCGGCTACAGACCCGGTTTTTTCAAGTTTTTTTAAAAACTCACGCTCCATCTCTAACTGACCTATCTTGGCATACAGTTACTCAAGATCAGCATCCTCTTTCTTATCATGAACAGGTTCGTTAAAAAGTTCCGGCGCACGATCCAAAAATTCCTTCTTCCAGCGTGATATCAATGCAACTTCAAGTGATCTTGAAACGTATTAATATAAATTAGTTAACATGTTTCATGCTGCTGTCAAACAAAGTTATTAACAGAGCACAAATAATGACATATTTTTATCTGACAAAATCTGACATTGTAACTTTTTGCCAATAATTAACAGGATTTGAATATTATAAATACCTTAATCAGACTATGCAACTTCCCGGGTATACAAGGTTGTATGAAAAAACCTCAAGATGAGCTGGCTCAATGGCTTATATTCCGGATATGGGTGCTCAGGCAAAAACCTGAAAAACAAGGAATCCGTTCTTCCTCGACAGAATGTCGGAACCTTAAAGCAGAATTATTATTACTTTTGAAATGATTTCAACGCACTATTAAATGGCAAAGAAAATCGAGATGCAGATTTGTCTTGGCAGTTCCTGCTTCTCACGGGGAAACAAGGAGGTTGTCGCATTTATAAGGGAATACCTGCGGAAAAACCATCTTAACGATAAAGTTGTGTTCAAAGGGGCACGCTGTATGGGATTATGCAGTAACGGGCCCAACCTGAGAATCAATGAAAAAATTATCGAAGGAGTCTCCCTCTCAGGTGTGGAGCAAATCCTCGAAAAAGAGTTTGGAAATATTAAATAAAACCAGAAAAATTATGGAAAACATACCTCCCGTTCTGGTTATAAATGACAAAAAATGCAGGAACTCCTATTCCTGTGTAAGAGTCTGCCCTGTCAGCGCCATAGAGGTCAGGCCCCAGAGGGAGCACCCTGCCATTGTTCCCGACAGATGTGTGGGCTGTGGACTCTGCTTTGTGTCATGTTCACCAAAAGCAATTGAGTTCCGCGACTCAAAGGAAAATGCACGAAGACTTCTCTCATCTGAAAGGAAAACGGTCGCCCTGATAGCTCCCAGCATAGCTTCGGAGTTTGATGACATAACCGACTACCGCAAATTTGTGGGCATGATAAGACTCCTGGGCTTTGACTATGTGCACGAAAACTCTTTCGGTGTTGACCTGATTGCTGCCGAATATGCCAATTTATTCGCAAAAGCCGAAGGAAAATATTACATTACAGCCAATTGCCCTGCCGTTGTAAAAATTATCGAGAAATATCACCCGGAGCTGGTTCCTAATCTGGCACCGCTGGTCTCTCCCATGATAGCCACCGCTAAAGTTGTTAAAGAGCTTTATGGGGATGACGTGGCGGTCATATACATCGGACCCTGCATCGACACCAAGGATGAGATACTGCTCTATAAATCGGGCAAGCTGATAGAATGCGTCCTTACCTTTATTGAACTGCGTCAGCTTTTTGATGAAGCGGGCATACAGGAGCGAGTGGTTAAAATGTCGGAGTTTGATCCCCCCTACGGGCACTGGGGTGCCCTTTACCCTCTGCCGGCAGGAATTATACAGGCTGCCGGAATCAGACGTGACATGGTTACCAGCAGTGTAATAACAGCTTCAGGAAAAGAGGAAGTACTGGAGGCAATCAGCGATTTTGAGAAGTATATCGACACTATGCATCATCATTTCAACCTCTTCTTCTGTCATGGATGTCTTCTTGGCCCCGGAATGGAACGGCATAATGAAAGATTCCGCAGAAGGGCGCTGGTAAGCCAATATGCAGTGAAAAGAGTGAATAAACTTGACAAGGAGCAATGGAAAAAGGATATTGAGCGTTGGTCGAAGCTCGATTTTTCACGAAGCTTCCATCCAAATGACCAGAGAATTCCTGAACCGCCAGAAGAGGCTGTAAACGAAGTTCTTAAAATAATAGGCAAAGAAAATGCAGACGATGAGGTAAACTGCGGGGCATGCGGATATAAGTCCTGCCGCGAGTTCGCATCCACTGTTGCGAAAGGGCTTGCAGTACCGGAAATGTGCCAGACTTACAACCTTCGCAATAAGCAACAATATATTGAGACCCTGCGGCAAACAAACCGGAAACTTGCTGAAACAAAAAAAGCTCTTAAAGAATCAGAAGAAGCTGCACTGAGAGAAAAGGAGATTGCACAGAACGCCAGTGACATGATGAACAATATGCTTGAAAAACTCCCGACTGGAGTGGTCATCGTGGATGCCAATCTCAAAATCCTGCACTCCAATAAGAGCTTCATAAACATAATCGGTGAGGACGCAAAGGCAATCTCGGAGATAATACCCGGCCTTGCAGGTGCAGACCTTAAAACACTGCTCCCGTTCAATGTATATAATATGTTCACGTTCGTTCTTAAGGAGGATGAGCCTGTGGTAAGCAAGGATGTCCATCTTGACGAACGACTGCTTAATGTCTCAATATTCCCGATCAAGAAGAATAAGATGTGCGGCGCAATTATACGCGACCTGTATTCTCCTGAGGTACAGGGCGAAGAAGTTACGGCAAGGGTGACTGAAGTGATAGAGAAAAACCTTGAAATGGTGCAGAAGATTGGCTTTCTCCTCGGGGAAGGGGCATCAGAGACAGAACAAATGCTTAACTCAATAATTGAATCATTCAGGAAAAAAAGAAACGCCGGAAACCAGAACAGAAAAAATCAATAGGTTTTGACAAAAGAGTTTTTCATAGAAGTCAACAGCCAGCAGAGAAATCATGACGGTGAAAAAATTTGCGGTGATGTGTTCCTCTATCGTTATATAAAGGAAGAGGACCGGGTTATTGCAGTTCTTTCAGACGGTATGGGTCATGGAGTGAAGGCCAATATCCTCGCGACCCTCACATCAACAATGGCTATTAATTTCACACGCGAACATAAGGATATCCAAAAGATTGCCGAGATTATAATGAATACACTGCCGGTCTGCAGTGAAAGAAAAATAGCTTATTCAACATTTACGATTGTTGACATAGAGAGCAGCGGTCGGACAAATATTCTCGAATATGACAACCCTTCAGTTGTAATACTAAGGGGGAAACAATTGTTTGATCCTTCCTGGAATAAGGTGGTTCTTGAGAAAGGGAAGCATGCAGGAAAGGTGCTTAACACCTGCTCTTTCATGCCGGTAAAAGAAGACAGAATCATATTTTTTTCCGACGGTGTTGCACAGAGCGGGATGGGAAGTGATAACTATCCCTTTGGATGGGGAGCTGAAAATGTTGCAGCCTATGCTGCATCGCTTGCCGGCAATGAGCCTTCAATATCAGCATCGGCACTGGCAGGGAAAATAGTCACAATGGCACATAAAAACGACGGTTACAGGGCTAAGGACGATATCAGCTGTGCAGTTATTTATTTCAGGGAACCAAGAAAACTGCTGATAGCAACCGGCCCTCCGTATGAAAAAGAAAAGGATGCTCTTCTGGGTTCAAAAATCAGGGAATTCAAAGGAAAGGTTATAATCTGTGGAGGCACTACAGCTGATATTGTAGCACGTGAACTTAACAAATCCGTCGTTGACAATCTGGTCTTTGAAGATCCTGAACTTCCTCCTGAAAGCTTTATTGAAGGAATTGATTTGGTTACCGAGGGAATTCTCACTCTTCAGAAAGTGAATGAGATACTTAAAACCTATAACAACAGTGTAAAGCTTAACAAAGGACCTGCAGACAAAATTGTGAAGCTGTTGATGGAAAGTGATACTATACACTTTATTATCGGAACAAGAATCAATATTGCACATCAGGATCCAAGCATGCCTGTTGATCTTGAAATGAGAAGAACCGTAGTAAAAAGAATTGCCAGACTTCTCGAAGAGAGATGGCTTAAAAAAGTCACTTTTGAGTTTATCTGATATCTATTTCCCAAGATATTCAACCACTTTCCTGAATAATACAGGCTGAATCAACGGGTGTGTAAGTTTCGCGGGCATTTTATCAAGCTGGATCACTTCGCCAATCTCGGAGGAATCGGGTATTGAATTCATTTTTTTCACATCCGCATAATAAAGCTTCCCATATCCGGTTTTTCCATCTTCCATTACTGAATATACGGCCACACTTTCAATAGTGAATTCAGATGCTCCTGTTTCCTCTATAAGTTCTCTTGAGGCAGCTTCATCAGGTGTCTCACTCTCCTCAACATGCCCTCCCGGAATTTCCCATGTGACTCTTTTCCTGTGACGCACAAAAAGCCATTTCTCATTGAACCTGGTCACAATTACTGAAAAAAGTATCCTGCCTTCAGGCTGAAAAGCCGGCTCATAAAAATCAATCTTTATCATTAAAATGTATATTTGCCGGGACTAAATTAATCATTAAGCCAAATCTTTTTACACATTACAGCATCATGATGCTTCTGCTAATAATTCTTGCCTCAATTGAAATACTGACTTATGTTTTATTCAGACAGCATCTCTATGACAAATACCGGACTTGGTACTATATAGTCACACTTTTTAACGGACTTCTGAGCATCTGGTTGTGGCTGTTATTTATCGAAGTACTGCTTTACAGGGGTCTTTTTGACATGCCTGATCATATATGGCTGTTGATGAATCTTGCGGGAATGCTGTTCGCCGTGATCTTCCCAAGAATTCTTATGATAATGCTTCATTATACCGGGAGAATAATAAGGGCCAAAACGGGAGGACACATCAGATCATTAACCAGCACTGGAATTGCAATCGCCATTTGTGCTTTCCTTATAATCACCTCAGGAACTCTGATAGGACGTTATAATGTAAAAACCGAATACACGGAAATAAAGCTCAAAGAGCTTGACGATGACCTTAACGGTCTTAAAATCGTCCATCTTTCTGACCTTCACCTGGCTTCATTCTATCATAACCACAAGAGGGTAGAAAAGGTAATGGAAGAAATTAATTCCCTTAAGCCTGACCTAATCATAAACACAGGTGATTTTATATCCTACGGATGGAGAGAATTTGACCGTTTCGACACAATTCTGACAAAAGCCAGGGGCAGGTATGGCAATTTTACCTCACTTGGAAATCATGACTTTGGCACATATCACCCCTATTTCACTGAAGCTGACAGGGGTAATCACCTGCTTTTACTGAATAAGTATCTTGAATCCTCAGGGTACACTGTGTTAAATGACACATCACAACTGGTTACAATAGGTGACGCAACGGTTGCAATCATTGGTGTTTCAGCAAAAGGATCTTTCCCGCATATTACACACGGTGATTTACAAAGAGCCATTAAAGGGACTGACATTTCCGATCTGAAGATACTTCTGAGCCATGATCCGAATCACTGGATTAACGAAGTAAAGGGGAAAACAGATATTGAACTCACTCTTGCCGGCCATACTCATGGCATGCAGATTGGAATCACAACAAAAAAATTCCGCTGGAGCCCTGCCATCTTTTTCTATCCATACTGGAACGGCCTTTACAATGAAGGAGATCAGTTCCTTTATGTTAACCGCGGACTCGGTTCATTAGGTATTCCTTTCAGAATCTGGATGCCTCCGGAAATAACTGTTATTACTCTTGTGAAGGATTAAAAAAGATAACGGGCAGCGTCTGACATGCTGCCCGTTAAATTGTCCCAACCTGATCTTTTAACTAACCTAACTAACCATTCTAACCTATGCCCGGAAAGGCAATTAATAGAAATTCAAACTAAGAGAAGAGTTGTTCCAGCTTGGGCAATTATCATAATATTTCTTCAGTTTCTGTCTTTCTGACATAATATTACAGCTATTTATTCCCTCCCTCGTTCATATTTATATTTTTTTAACAAATTACCGGGAAAAAAGAACAATCCGATCACGTGATCTTCACTTTTTCTTACATTGCGTCAAATGATCAAAGTATATGAAAACAGCGATATCAGTTTTTTTATTTTGTGTGTTTCTGCCTGTTCTGAATTCATGCAGTAATAAAAGTGAATCGTGGATCAGGATCAATCAGATGGGTTACCGTACCGGAGACATAAAATGCGCTGTATTCATAAGCAGCGGGAAAATAGAAGTATCCTCTTTCAGTATAATTGATGCTAAAAACGGCAGGAAAATTAAAACCCTGAAAAGTGTAACAAAAGCAGAGCCGCTTCATCCTTTTGTCTCATGTTACAGACTGAATTTCTCCGAACTTCAAAAAGAAGGAATATACAGGATTGTTGCAGGCAAAACTGTCTCGCCTGATTTCAAAATAGCGGATGACGTTTATGATGAAACTGCTGATTTCCTGCTTAATTATATGAGACAGCAGAGA
The DNA here is from genome assembly GCA_013314865.1 of Bacteroidales bacterium. GTDB lineage: Bacteria > Bacteroidota > Bacteroidia > Bacteroidales > VadinHA17 > LD21. The sequence continues at coordinate 7,389 of JABUEV010000104.1, forward strand.
TGCGGGTTTAATCCTTACCGTAATGCCTCATGCCATCTAAATGACGGTTATGAAATATATGGTCCGGAGAATGATTCGGTGCATATTGATGTCACCGGCGGCTGGCATGATGCCGCCGATTATCTCCAGTATGTTGCGACATCTGCCAATGCGACATACCAGATGCTGTTTGCATGGCAGAAGAATCCGGAGGCTTTCACAGACAAATACCTACCTGACGGTCTTCCGGGTTCTGATGGTACGCC
>JABUEV010000105.1 GCA_013314865.1 Bacteroidales bacterium
AAAAGCAATATCAGAATATAATGAGGTCTCAATTTCATTTTTATTTATTAAAGTTTTCGATCAATCTGATTATTTTATCAGCTTCGTCGTTCAATTGAACAGCTTCAGTATCTGAGCCGGCAGGGGCATACCTGGCAAATTCGCATCTGTCGAGAAGCTTTGCAAGCCTGTCAATTATATCTTCATCAAATCCTTTCTCTTTCAGGGCATTGAAAGCATTGGTTCTTGTTAGTCCGGAGACCGGTATACTTAGTTTATCACTAAGGTAGCCCCATATCCCTTTAAGCATTTCCTCATAGAACTTGTCAATCATTCCGGTTTTCAGGCAGCGGTGTGCTTCAGCCAGTCTCATTCTGGCCACTTTTGCCGCTTTTCTGTTTCGCACCGCCGATATATCGGATGTTCTTCTGATATGTTCTTTTCTGAATATCAGAACAGCAAAAAACATCAGGAGTGAGAATATGTAAAATGAATAGAATGTTCTTTTTGACGTAAGCAGTGCAGGTTGCTTTCTTAAATTGCCTGGTTTTGAAGAAATAAACCGGATGTCTTTACCCAGATATTTAACATCCTCTTTTGAAACACCTCCAAAAACAGTTACCTCTGAGGATTCTCCACTGCCTCTTTCGACATGAAAACTGAATTCCTGAGTCGACAATTGTTCGTATTTGCCGGTTCCTATATCAAAATAGGAATATGTAACCGGTGGAATTGTAAAATCTCCGTGATGTCTTGGTATAAGGAGATAATCAAAGGTTTTCTGACCGGTTGTTCCGTTTACACTGTTTTTAAGGTCTTCAGTTATCTTTGGATCATACGTTTCTATGTCGGGAGGGAGATTGATTTTCGGAGCGCCAGCCAGCCTCAGGTTTCCGGATCCGGAAACAGAAATCTTCAGATTAATGGCGTCATTCACTTTTACAGAGTCTTTGCTAAGAGATGCTTTAATACTCAGTTTACCTGTCACACCCGAGAAATCTGATGGTTTTGTGCCAGGAAGGCTTTTTACATTGATTTTTATTCCCTGGCTTGCTATCATTCTGGGCACGTCGGTATATGTTGCAAAAAAGTCTCCAAAAAACGGATCAGATACACCGCTTTTCTTTCTTACAAGCACCGAGACCTGCACCGGTTCTATGGTCAATTCACCGGAGACCTGCGGATAGAGCAGGAATTGCTGGATTACACCTGTTCCGTAAATAACGCCGTTTATATTTTCACGCTGAAGAGAAGTCAGAGGCGGAGTTTCTATCTCTGTTTTAAGAAACCCGTTGAAAGAGGGATATTTTATCTCATTAATTCCTGAAAGATCAACTTTTGTGTATAGTTTAACAGTGGCTACAATATGTTCCCCAAGATACACATCTCGCTTGTTTAAGTTAATCCTCACAAAAATTTCTTCATCTGTAGCAATATTCTGGTCAGCCTCATCTTTTCCAGGTACTGCCTGCTGTGCAGGAGGCTGGCGCCTGGCTGAAGTGCCCGATATTACCTCAATTCTTGCAGAATCTGAACTGAAGGTTTTATTTTTTAAAGTCAGCTTCCCGGGACCAATTACATATTTCCCTTCCTTAACTGCCTGAAGATAATAAACATAAGTATATTTGGTTTCTCTTGTAATCTTTCCGTTAATAATTTGTGTGCTTGAACTGAATGAAGTTTGAGGTCCCATTAGCTTATAGAAGCCATCAAAGGAAGGAGCGGTAAACTGACCCTCTCCCGAGTTTATGGTCCAGGATATAGTAAATTGCTCTCCTGCCCTTACAACTTCAGGGTACTCAACTTCAACCGAAATCTCCTGCCCTTTCGCTGTTAATGAATTCAGCACTACAGCAAAAAATAATATTCCCGTCAAAATTCTCATATCATTTTCTTTACCAGTTTTTCATAGTTCTTATCCTGGCTTTTGCAGCCTTTTCCAGCTTCACCTTTTCCTGTATTCTCTTTTCATCATTTTCCAGAGCATTCAGAATTCTCTCAGCATCTTCTTTTGACAAACCTTGTTGCTGTTCATTCATTTTCTGGTTGTCTGCCTGATTATCCTGGTTCTGCTCCTGATTCTGGTTTTGGTTTTGGTTTTGATTCTGCTCTTTCTCCTGATCTTGCTTATCGTTCTTCTTGTCGTCCTGGTCACTTTTTTCATTTTTATCCTGCTGTTGCTGTTCTTGCTGTTGCTTTGCAAGAAGATCCTGAGCATAGGCAAGATTATATTTCGCTTCCATATTGCCAGGATTCAATCGGAGAGAGTTTTTATAAGCTTCAATGCTTTCCTGAATTTTATTATTCATTAGCAAGGAGTTGCCAAGGTTGTAAAAAGCTGATGATTTCTGATTTTTATCCGTAGTGCCGGAATTTATATTATCCAGAAACATTTTTCCTGCATCTTCGTATTTCTTCTGTTTATACAATGCATCACCTGTATTGAATAAAGCTTTTTGAGAGTTCCTGTTTTTATCGATAGCTTTCCTGTAAAGAATTTCAGATTCAGGGTAGTTTTCTTTGTTGTATTCACGGTTACCCTTTCTGATGTATTTATTATCAGCCTGGGCATAGACTGCTAATGACGAAAGCATTAATGCCGTAATCAGCAAAAAATGAGATTTCACCGTCATAGTCATTTTCATATTCTTTAACAGCATCTTATCATATTCTGAACCTGAATAATTTAATATTTGCAAGCTTTCTGTTCTTTCTTTCCATAATAAGGAATTCAAGCATTATGAATATCAATGACATAGCAGCAAAAACCTGAAACTGATCGTTATATTCCGTATACATTTTACTTTCAAGTTCTTCCTTTTTCATCTTCTTGATTTCATCGTAAATTATGTCAAGCCCGATATTAGTGTTGGATGCCCTGACATATTTACCTTCGGTTGAAAGGGCAATCTTTTTGAGAATATCCTCATTTAGTTTTGTTATTACAGTATTGCCGTCTCTGTCCTTAAGATAATCAGTGCCTCCGCTGGTCTTTACCGGAACAGGCACTCCCTCAGGCGAGCCTATGCCTACTGTATGTATCACTATACCTGCCTTTGAAGCTTCGGAAGCGGCTGTTATTGGATCGTCCTCATGGTTTTCGCCATCAGTAATTATTATCATTGCACGGCTTTTACCTTCGCCGGGGCTGAAAGATCTTATACCAAGGTTTATTGCAGCGCCGATTGCCGTACCCTGTTTTGGCACCATGTCAGGAGATATGGATGAAAGAAACATTTTTGCTGACACATAATCAGAAGTGACAGGTATCTGTGTATACGCATCACCTGCAAATACAATAAGCCCAATCTTGTCATTGCTGAGATTATCTACAAGCCGTGAGATAGCCTGTTTTGCCCTTTCAAGCCTGTTAGGCTGAATGTCTTCGGCAAGCATTGAATTGCTCACGTCGAGAGCTATAATCACTTCAACGCCCTGTTTTTTTACTTCTTCAATTTTTGAACCGAATTGTGGACGGGCCATCATAATAAGAATTGAAGAGAATGCAAGCAGTTCCAGAATAAATTTGACGACCGGCCTGGTCCTCGACCTTTCAGGAGTTAGTCTGTTCAGAAGCTCTGAATTGCCGAGTTTCTCAAATGCTTTTTTCCTTCTTGCCTCATTCAGTATATAAATTAAAACAAAGAATGGAAGCAAGAATAAAAAGTTGAGATATTCCTGATTGGCAAATCTGAATAACTGCATAAGTCTTAGTTATATGAGTTTCCTCAGCAAAGTATAACGCATAATTAATTCCATACCAGCCAGTACAAGAACAACCAGTCCGGCTGACATGTATCTTTCCTCCTTTCTGGTATATTGCCTGACATCAATTTTTGACTTTTCCATTTTATCAATTTCAGCATAAACCTCAACAAGTTTGTTGTTGTCAGTGGCTCTGAAATACCTTCCCCCGGTTTTTGCCGAAATATCTTTCAGCAAAGGTTCGTCAATTTCCACCTGCATATTCTGGTACTGGACCCCGAACGGAGTCTGCACAGGATAAGGAGCAGTTCCCATCGAACCAACGCCAATGGTATAAACCCTGATTCCATAAGTTTTTGCTATATCTGCTGCTGTTGACGGTGCGACTTCTCCCCTGTTATTTACTCCGTCGGTAAGAAGGATAATTACTTTACTTTTGGCATCGGAGTCCTTAATTCTGTTTACTGCAGTTGCCAGCCCGTTACCTATTGCAGTGCCATCCTCAATCATTCCGCTTTCTATTTCCCTGAGGAGGTTTATGAGAACAGCGTGATCTGTCGTAAGCGGACACTGTGTAAAACTTTCACCACTGAAAACCACCAGCCCGATTCTGTCATACGGTCTTCCGGATATAAACTCGGTTGCTACATTTTTTGATGCTTCAAGCCTGTCGGGTTTAAAGTCCCTTGCCAGCATACTGCCTGAAATGTCGAGTGCCAGCATGATATCAATTCCCTCAGTGGTAACATCCTGAAATTTATCGGATGATTGCGGTCTTGCCAGGATGAGTATCAAAATTGTAACCGTTATCACTCTCATCAAAAACAAAAAATGCCGCAGATAGTTTCTGAATGTAGTACCTGCTTTCTGAAAAGGCTGTAATCCCGGCATCCTGAAAGAGGCAGATGTCTTCTGCTGTCTCATGATGTAGAATGCCGCCATTGCAGGGACTGCAAGCAGTAAATAAAGAAATTGCGGATCTCTGAAGGTAATTCCTCTCATGCCTTATCCTGTTTCACATTTTCACCTACTTGTACCGGCCCGGCAGGAACCTCCTGCTTTGTATTATTTACAAAATCCCAGCTTAGTTCGAAGACTGACTCATTCTCGGTTGGCTCAGGCCTGTACTTTGCAAATTTAACAAGGTCTGCCCCGTTAAGAACAGATTTCAGTTTGTTGTATGTTTCATCTTTTTTAAATCCTGATTTTACAAGCGCATCAAGAGTTTCCGAGGTGGTCATCTCAAGCGAATCAACTCCAAACCTGTCTTCAATATATTTTCTTAGAATTTCTGTAAGCCGTGAATAATACTTTTTGGTTTCACCCTTTTGCCAGAGTTTTTCTTCCCTCAGTTTTTCCAGTTCACGAAATGCAATTACGTGCGGCGGGTCTTTAATTACCGGTAGCTCAACAGCAGGTTTTCTCCCTCTTAATCTTTTCACCATCCTTATAATAAGCCATGAGACACCCGCCAGTATCAAACCTGCAAGCAGCCAGGGAAATATTTCATCAAAAGTGAGCGGAGCCTTATACGGACCTATAATGTCAAAGATTTTTGAAACCGTATCGGGCGGGGTTATTTCTACTCTTCTGACATTCAGATAAGCATAGCCTGAATAAAATCTTTTTATACCGCTTTCATCCTTCCGTTCGGCAAAAACCGGATTAATCCTGTAATGGCCTGAATCAAATGAGGTAACAAGATATTTCTCAACGATTTGAATCCTTCCCTCACCAATTTCTGCAGTGTCTGACTGAGGTCCTGCAAGGATTTCTATATTCCTGCACAAAGTATCCCTGAAATAAGGGATGTCAAGTTTTATTCCGGAAGGCTGATCCACTATGATTTTATAGTAAACCTGGTCGCCCAGATATATGCTTGAGGTATCAAATACAGAATTTACCGAGACATCCTGTGCAAAAACTGCCCGGCCAAGTGCAATAATAATTAGTAAACCTGATATCTTCTTAAATCTTAATGTCATCTCTTTTCAAACAGGTTCATTAATGGCTTAACATAATCTTTTCCGGTAGCTAATTCCACATAATCGGTTCCGCACCTTTTAAAGATACTTCTAATCGTTTCAACATGATTTTTCCACCATTCCTCATAGCTTTTCCTGACTTGTTTTGAAGATGTATCAATCCATTTCTCTTCTCCTGTCTCAGCGTCAAGCACCTTTATCAGACCTGCGTCAGGAACAGACATCTCGAGAGGATCATAGATTTTCAGGGCAACCACATCGTGTTTGTTAGAAGCAATTCTAAGTGCTTCCTCAAAATCAGGACCTTTGAAGTCGGAAATGATAAATGCAGTGCATCGCTTCTTAATGGCATTAGTCATGAATTTCAAAGGATCATTCAGGTTTGTGAGTTTGCTTTCAGGTTCAAACTCAATCAATTCCCTTATTATTCTCAAAATATGCTTTCTTCCTTTCTGGGGCGGAATGAATTTTTCAATTTTGTCAGAAAAGAAAATCACACCTGCCTTGTCGTTATTGTATATAGCAGAAAATGAAAGCACTGCAGCAATTTCCGTCATCAGTTCCCTCTTGAACGAAGCAGTGGTTCCAAAACTTCCTGAACCACTGACATCAATAAGGAGCATCACAGTCAGTTCCCTTTCCTCCTCGTATATCTTTACATAAGGATGATTGAATCTGGCAGTAACATTCCAGTCGATACTTCTGATGTCGTCACCATACTGGTATTCTCTTACTTCGCTGAAAGCAATACCCCTGCCTTTAAAAGCACTATGGTACTCACCGGCAAAAATATGCCGTGTAAGTCCGCGTGTCTTTATCTCAATCCTTCTTACTTTCTTTATGAGCTCAGTTGTTTCCACAAGGATAATTATTAAGGTACTTCAACTGTGTTGAGAATTTCAGCTATTATTTTATCCTGATTGATATTTTCAGCTTCAGCTTCGTAGGTAAGTCCGATTCTGTGACGCATTACATCGGCACATATTGTCCTGACATCTTCAGGTATCACATAGCCGCGTCTTTTTATGAAAGCATATGCTTTTGATGCTAAGGCAAGATAGATAGAAGCTCTTGGTGATGCGCCATAGGATATCATATTGGTGAATCCTGATAATCCATATTTTGCAGGATTACGGCTGGCAAATACAATGTTTAATATATAACTTTCTATTTTTTCATCCATATAAACTTCTCTTACAATTTCCCTTGCCCTGATGATGTCTTCGGGCTTCAAAACCCTGTTTGCGGAAGGAAAGTCCTTAGCTATATTTTCCCTTACAATCAGTCGTTCTTCCTCCATTGAAGGATAATCGATCAGGACTTTCAGCATAAACCTGTCGACCTGTGCTTCGGGAAGCGGATATGTACCCTCCTGTTCTATCGGGTTTTGAGTCGCCATTACCATAAATGGTTCGCCAAGCCGGAAGGTTGACTCACCGATTGTGACCTGACGTTCCTGCATAGCTTCCAGCAGGGCGCTCTGCACTTTTGCCGGCGACCGGTTTATTTCATCTGCAAGGATGAAGTTTGCGAATATTGGTCCTTTCTTGACAATGAACTCCTCTTTTTTCTGGCTGTAAACCATGGTCCCAATAAGGTCAGCCGGCAGCAGGTCGGGCGTAAACTGTATTCTGTTGAATCTGGCATCTATGATTGAGGCAAGTGATTTTATTGCAAGGGTTTTTGCAAGCCCCGGTACTCCCTCGAGAAGGATGTGCCCGTTTGCCAGAAGCCCTATTAGCAGACTGTCAGTCAGATGCTTCTGCCCTATTATCACCTTGCCCATCTCCATCCTTATGATGTCAACAAAGGCACTCTCTTTTTCAATTTTTTCATTAAGAATTCTTATATCAGCAGTTTGCTCCATATTAAAATAATTTAGCTCTGTAATTACCAAACTCAGTTATCCGGCAGCGAGTAAAAGATCTGCCCGCAAATGAAAGCACAAAGGAAAATC
>JABUEV010000106.1 GCA_013314865.1 Bacteroidales bacterium
AATAGCCAGATACATTGAAAGGTTAATTATTTACTCCCTTATCGTAATGATGTCGGGAGTCCTTATTCTTGCGACTGTTGAACTAGGTTATTACCTCATAAGAAACATCGTCGAATCTGATTACCTTCTGCTGGACTTACAAAAGCTTATGGATCTGTTCGGAGTATTTCTCCTGGTCCTTATCGGAATCGAATTGCTCGACACTATTAAAGTCTATCTCCGTCGTAATGTTGTACATGTAGAAGTGGTCGTGCTGGTTGGGATAATTGCAATAGCCAGAAAGGTCGTCGTAATGAAAATAGAGGAGCTCTCCGGTTCTACTATAATCGGACTGGGGATTCTTGTCGTCTCTCTTGCTATTGCATACTACCTTATAAAGAGAGTCGGACACATGAGATGTGCTCCGGATGAGGAAGAAAGTGATGAGGAAAAAGATGTGCCTGAACAGAAGTGAGGTCAAACACCGGAAAAGAAGCTCCGGATCTACTCACCATCAGCCGGCAGGATCATCCGGATTTCATGCCACAAGCTCAGGCAACCGGTAATAGGTTTTGATCTGTCATATGAAGACATTTATAGCAGTCCCTTAAAGAATTTAAATTTGCATTATTGGAATTCAGATAAATGAATTAATTTTATTTTCAGAAAATGCTGGTCTTGATTCACTAATTCCCAGCAATCATAAGAAACCTGAAATATAACCGGTATGTCAGCAAATACTTCACCAGAGAAACCGACAAGATGGTCGGGTGTTGTCAGAAAAACAAAAAAAGCATTAAGATGGACCTTGTTCCTGTTAATAGTACTCCTGGGAATATTTATTTACTTTAAGTATTATTACACATTCAGTGAAGGTTACAGGGCCGGTCTGTTGCAGAAGTTTTCATACAAAGGAGTACTGTTTAAAACATACGAGGGGGAGCTGATTCTAAGCAGTATTTCAAGCACTGCAAATGTAGCTATCGCCTCAGAAAAATTCCATTTTTCAGTTACAAGGGGGGATCTGGCCATTCAGTTTGATACCCTGCAGGGCAGAAACGTTATTGTTCACTATATTGAAAAGAAAGGGGCCCTTCCATGGAGAGGTGATTCAAGGTACCTCGTTGATAGCATAGCCCTTCGAAAATAAACAGCACCCGGAATTTCAGCTCACATATTCTGTCAGCTTTACATCACTTTTTTAAGGATACCCAGCACGCCTCTGATAAAAGTGGCACTGGTAAGCACTTTAACTACGGGACTGGTACCAGTACGACGTCTTGGTGTGGTTGTTCGTGACGAAGGCCTGTATGTTTTTTCATATTCCTTTCTTCTCATTTCCTCCTCGGCATCTTTTCTGATCCGGTCTATCTTTTTTGTTAGTATTTCATAAGCACTCTCCCTGTCGGTTACCTGGCTGTATTTTCTGACAAGTTCAGAGTTTCTGTTAATTGAAGATATTTCTTCCGGTGTCAGTATATCCATCCTGCTCATGGGAGCCCTCATCATTGTGACTGCAAGAGGGGTGGGTATTCCCTTCTCATTAAGGGCTGTGACAAGAGCTTCTCCCGTACCGAGAGATGTAAGAACCTCATCTGTCTTGTAATACTCCGAAACAGGGAAGTTTTCAGCAGTAAGCTTGATGGCTTTTCTGTCGATAGCAGTAAATGCCCTTAGGGCATGCTGAACTTTTAATCCAAGCTGAGCCAGCACTTCGTTAGGTACATCCATGGGATTCTGGGTGACAAAAAAGACTCCTATGCCCTTTGATCTGATTAGTTTGACGATTGTTTCGATCTGATTCAGAAGAGCCTTGCTGGCTTCATTGAAGATAAGATGTGCTTCATCAATAAATATAACCAGCTCCGGTTTTTCAACATCTCCCTTTTCAGGCATTTCGTTGTATACTTCTGCCAGGAGGCATAGCATGAAAGTTGAGAAAAGTTTTGGTTTGTCCTGAATATCTGTCAGCCTTATAATGTTAACATATCCATTCCCGTTACGGTCACGCCTCATCAGATCCCTTATATCAAAAGATATTTCACCAAAAAAGAGTTCGGCATCCTGCTGTTCGAGTTCAAGTATCTTACGAAGTATTATTCCCGTGGATGCCGGGGAAATTTTCCCGTATTCTTTTTCAAATTCCTCTTTTCCTTCCTCAGTGGCATACTGGATAATTTTTTTTAGATCCTTCAGGTCAAGCAGAGGTAATCCTTTATCGTCACAATATTTAAATATTACAGCAAGAACTCCCCCCTGTGTATCATTCAGGTCGAGTATTCTGGACAGCAGAACAGGACCGAATTCCGAGACGGTGGCCCTGAGTCTTACGCCGTCCTGTTTTGATAGAGTAAGCAGTTCAACCGGGCATCCTTTAGTTGAATAAGGTAATCCTATTTTTGCATGTCTTTCTGTGATAAATGGCTTTTCTTCACCAGGCATGGCAATACCGCTGAGATCACCTTTAACGTCCATTACTAGCACCGGCACTCCTTTTTCTGACAACTGCTCAGTTATCGCCTGAAGGGTTTTTGTCTTTCCGGTACCGGTTGCCCCGGCAATCAATCCATGACGGTTCATAGTCTTCAACGGGACTCTGATATATGTATTGTTCAAAGTAACCCCGTCGAGCATTGCACCTCCGAGAATTATTGAATCACCTTTACAGCTATAGCCTTGATTTATCAGTTCAGTAAATGCTTCTTTTCTGTCCATGACTTGTTCTAAATATTATTATGAAAACATGCAATATAAGAGTTTGACTTCAGATTTCAAAAAAGTGATTAAACACTAAACAAAATCATTGATATTTTTAAATATGTTAAAAAATGTTATATTTGAAAAACAAAGGTAAAATGACCTTTAAGGAAGAATGACAGGAGTGTGGAACGTGTTTTGTAACAAATTGATTTATACCTTAATAAGTTAAACATAATTTTCTACAAATATTATTAAAGATTTTTTATTTAATGCTGAAATTCCATTAAAAACCTAAATTTTAAAAAGATGGCAAAGTTTGAAGTTTACCAGAGCGGCAAGAAAAATGAATTCCGTTTCAGGCTGAAAGCTGACAACGGGCAAACAATTCTCAGCAGTGAGGGATATTCCAGTAAGGCAGCATGCCTGAACGGAATTGAGTCAGTCAGGAAAATGCGGCAGATCCAAAGAGGTTCACAAAGAGCACCACTCCCTCGAAACAGTTCAGGTTTGCTCTGACAGCGGCCAACAGCCAGATAATCGGCACCAGCCAGAACTACAAGACTGAGAGCGGCCGTGATAATGGTATCGAGTCAGTAATGAAGAATGCTGCCAAAGCTGAAATTAAGGAAGTGGAATAATTAATTCCCTTCAGTTTAGACTAACAAACTTAACCAGCAAGCAGGCAATCAAAACCTGCCTGCTGGTATATATCATCAAAATTATACCGGAATATCTTTTCGGAAGTTAGTGTATTGCAAATTTATTTTTTACTATACGTTATGCAAAAACGAATTCTGATTTTAATTGCTCTTCTGCTGATTGGAGGAACCACGATTCCTCTTTGCAGTCAGGTAACTGATGCAGAAAAGAAGTTAAGGGCAGTCACATCTGATACTATAACCGGCTGGAAGAAAGGGGGCGTGCTTGCCGTCAATCTTGCTCAGACCTCTCTGAAAAACTGGTCTGCCGGAGGCCAGAACTCGATTGCAGTAAATGGAATCTTCAGCATCTTTGCCAATTACAAGATGGGAAAATCAGCCTGGGATAATTCCCTTGACCTGGGTTATGGATTGCTTAAACAGGGAAAAGAATCGGATTTAATGAAAACCGACGACAAAATAGACTTTCTTTCCAAATACGGCAGGGAAGCATTCGGGCATTTCTATTATTCTGCATTGCTGAATTTTAAAACTCAGATGACTCCCGGATATAAATATCCGGATATGACAAATAAAATTTCCGATTTGTTTGCCCCGGCTTATCTCCTTATAGCTGCAGGCCTTGATTACAAACCAAATGCATATTTCAGTGCTTTTATCGCCCCGCTGACGGGAAAATTCACTTTCGTTACCGATGATAAGCTTTCCGCTGCAGGTGCTTTTGGAGTAAAACCGGGAGAAAAGTCAAGAAGCGAGCTGGGCGGTTACCTGAGGGCAATCTTTTCGAAAAACGACTTCAGCGAAGAACTTCTTAAGAATATTTCGTTCACAACCAAAATAGATCTCTTCTCGAACTACCGCGAAAACCCTCAGAATATAGATGTCAGCTGGGAAACATTAATAGCAATGAAAGTGAATAAGTACATCTCAGTGAACTTTAATACACATCTGATTTATGACGACAACATAAAAATCGCTGTCGACAGGAACGATGACGGTATAATAAGTGAAATGGAAAAGTCACATCCGGGATCCCGCATTCAGTTTAAGGAGATTTTTGGTGCCGGATTTTCATATAATTTCTGATATTTTATTAACCAACTAAAACCTGACACAATGAAAATTTTAAACGAATTCAAAGCCTTTGCCATGAAAGGGAACATGGTAGATATGGCTGTAGGTATTATCATTGGCGCAGCATTTGGTAAAATTGTAGCTTCGCTCGTCAATGACATCCTTATGCCGCCCCTGGGGCTTCTTCTTGGTGGTGTAAACTTTACAGACCTGAAGCTCGTTATGAAAGCTGCAACCGAAACTACACCTGCCGTGACCTGGAATTATGGAAGTTTCATTCAGACAGCTATTGACTTTCTGATTGTTGCGTTCGCCATCTTTATGCTTGTCAAGGCTATAAATGCCTCCAAGAAAAAAGAGGCAGCAGTTCCCCCTCCTCCTCCGGCTCCTTCAAAAGAAGAAACACTGTTGACTGAAATACGTGATCTGCTTAAGAAATAAGAAGGCTATCAAATAATTATCAAAAAGGATGTTAAACACCTGATCAGATAAATCTTTTGAGTTTTGCTAACCTCTCCCTGCCCTCCCCTTAGATTTTAAGGGGAGGGTTTTTAATATCCGGCTGTCAGAAATAATATTTATTACTATTCGTGTAAATTTCTCTGCCTTATAGAAGTCAAAATTTATTCACCCTGTCAAGCAGGAACTCACACCCTTAATCCCACTCTCTGCGCCGCAGAGATGGGGAAGCCTTTACTGAAAATTTATTTATGTATATTATTCACTCAACAGAAGATTTCTCTGTCAGGGTAATAATTATTAAACAGATAGTACTATAATTGTTTCAGAAAAAGATTAATAAACTGAATCAAAATGCGATTAAATATTTTCATTGTGGTGTTGCTTTTCATCGGCCTGAATCTCCAGACACTGTATTGCCAGAAAAATCAGTTATCCGACATGAAGATCTGGTTTACGAGGCCTGCAGATACCTGGAATGATGCCTTTCCTGTCGGAAACGGCCGTTTGGGAGCCATGATTTTCGGAGGAGTTGCAAAAGAAAGAATCCAGCTGAATGAAGAATCTGTTTGGACAGGCCAGCCTCGCTGGGATGCAAATCCCGATGCATTGAAAAATCTTCCCGAAGTAAGAAAACTTCTCTTTGAAGGTAAATATATAGAAGCAGAAAAACTGGCGCAGTCCGGAATTCTGGGAAGCTTCAGGCGCGATAATGCCTCAAGTTATCAGACCCTTGGCGACCTGACTCTTGATTTCGAAAGCGTGCGCAATATTTCAGGCTACCGGAGAGAACTCGATATTGAAGAGGCAGTTGCAAGGGTATCTTACAGATCAGGATCAACAGAGTTTTTCAGAGAAGTATTTTCAAGCGCTCCGGCACAGGCAATTGTGGTAAGGCTCACCGCCAGCAGGCCCGCTTCCATAACGTTTACTGCAAGGCTTTCAAGGCCCGGAAATAAAGCAGAAGTAAAAGCAGAAGGCAGTCGGATATCAATGAAAGAGCATACCGGCAATGGTATTGGTGTGAAAATGATCACACTTCTCGAAGTTAAAAATTCAGGAGGTTCAGTTTTTTCAGGAGATGACAGCATAAGAGTCGAAAAATCAGATACAGTTACACTGTTCCTTACAGCCGCAACAGATTATTTCGGCGATGATCCTGAAGTTATTGCTGCCAGGAGAATGAAAAACGCAACATCAGAAAGTTACAATAAAATACTGACTGACCATATTGCTGACTATCAGTCATTTTTTAAACGTGTGGACATTGATCTGGGGAGCAGTGACGGAAAATTCTTCCCGACCGATGCAAGAATTACAGCCATGCAGAATGGCTACATCGATACCGATCTTATAGAATTGTATTATCAGTTTGGCCGTTATCTTCTGATAAGCAGTTCCAGGTCCGGTGATCTGCCGGCCAACCTTCAGGGAATATGGGCTGATGGACTAAACCCGCCATGGAGTGCCGATTATCATATTAACATAAATATTCAGATGAATTACTGGCTGGCAGAAATAACAAATCTCAGCGAGATGGCTCTTCCTTTTGTTGATTTTATAGATGCCCTGAGGCCAAGTGCACGAAGAACTGCCCGGGAGGTTTACGGAATGAAAGGGATTGTTGCTCATTACACCACTGATGTCTGGCATTACACTGAGCCACTGGGAGCAATCCGTTACGGTATGTGGCCTATGGGGATTGCATGGAGCTGTCAGAATATATGGGAACATTTTCTGTTTACAGGTGACATGGACTTTCTGAAAAATAAAGCTTATCCCATAATGAAAGAAGCTTCCGAATTCTGCATTGACTGGCTCACCATTGATCCTAAAACAGGTTACCTTGTATCCGGCCCCTCCATCTCACCCGAAAACAGTTTCAGAATACACGGAGGAGAAGCAAGCATGGTTATGGGGCCTACCATGGACCACATGATAATAAGGGACCTTCTTTCAAATACCTTGAACGCAACTGCAATTCTTGGCACTGACAAGTCATTTGCCGCTAAGATCCGTAAGACCCTTGATAAACTTGCTCCTGTCAGAATCAGTTCTGATGGCAGGATAATGGAATGGCCTGAAGAGTTCGAGGAAGCTGAGCCCGGGCACAGGCATATATCTCATTTGTACGGACTCCATCCGGGCAATCAGATAACAAAGCAAAAGACACCAGAATTACTTGAAGCTGCACGGAAGACAATTGAATACAGACTGGCACACGGAGGCGGGCACACAGGCTGGAGCAGGGCCTGGATTATCAATTTTTACGCCCGCCTGTTTGATGGCGAAAAGGCCTATGAAAATGTACTGGAACTTCTGAAAAAATCGACTCTCAATAATTTATTTGACAATCATCCGCCTTTCCAGATAGACGGGAACTTCGGCGGAACAGCAGGCATAACCGAAATGCTGATTCAGAGCCATGCGGGTGAAGTCGAGCTTTTGCCGGCACTCCCTTCAGCCTGGAAAAATGGGCATATATATGGTCTAATGGCCCGCGGAGGCTTTGAAGCTGATATCGACTGGGAAAACGGGAAACTGAAACAGGCAAAAATCACCTCAAAACTTGGAAATCCTCTGAAACTGAGCTATAATGGGAAAGTCACAGAACTTAAAACTACGGAAAAAGGTAAATCATATGTCTTCCGTGAAGGT
>JABUEV010000107.1 GCA_013314865.1 Bacteroidales bacterium
CAACATCGATGTTTTGCGGATTGTTGATATAATTGGTGAACAACTGAAGGCGGTTTGTGACAGACAGGTTTTTGAACGGTTTGAATTCATTCATGAACATAAGGCTGGCTCCGGGTTCGTTCTTTGACCTTTTGTCAGCAGGAATCCCGTATTTGGTCTGATCTATATGTGCCGTGTCAGGAACAAAGGTTCCTTTATAAGAAAATGGGGAAAAGTTCAGCGAAGTGGTTTTGTTGGGTTTATAATCAAGTCCCAGTCCGATTGTCAGTATGGCCGGATTGAAAAATTTTGAAACAGGTATTGAATCATTAGGGTAATTATAACCTTTAGCCACCTGTGTCTTGAACAACATTATTGCACTGAAGTCAAATTTTCCGAATGCCTTGTGATTCAGCTTTGAATTGGTCTCAAGCAAATCGAGGTTTTTCCTAATTCCGTTTTCGTCCGAATAAATCAGTCCGTACTTAATGCGGGCAAAATTATTCGACGAGAGCAAAATCGGCTTATTATTGTAATCAGCATATGCAGTAATATCAAAGGCAGTCGAAACACTGCTTTCACCTCCCTTAACCCAGTTCGACAGAAACCCCTGGGATAAAACTACCGATGACTCAGTCCTGTATTTCCAATACTGAGTTCTGGTCATTATTTTCTTAATCTCAAGTAGAGTTTTCTTATCAGTAGGTTCAACCTCAATTCTTGCATCCCCGACGTGACTTTGCCACAGCGGCCTTCTGAATTGTATCCCGTTCTCAAGATATAGTCCAAGTGTGTTCGGCTCACGGTTTTGCACCCATACCGATAATGAATCTTCATACTCATTTCTCAACCATAACCTTGTCGCCCTGCCGGTACCTGAATTAACCATAAAAGGGATACGGGTACCGCTAATACCCGTAAACCATATAATAGTTGAATCACGTGCTTCAAGAAAACCCAACAGTCTGTTTACTGCACTCTTTAGTGAGTCGCCCATGAATGAGCCGTATTGGAATTTAAGAGATGAGGTCTCCGGGTAAATGATCTTCGCCGGAATGGTATCTCTGACTGCCATACCCAATGTGTCAGTTTGTTCCTTTACTGAAGCCAAATTGCCTGCAGATGGTTTTAACTGACTGATAATTGCGGTATCAGACCTCGGAGATTGTTCTTCATACATTTTCCTGTTAAACTTATCAAAAGGAAAATCTTTCAGGAAATATTCAACCGAGTCAAAGACAGGATTGGAAGCCTCAAATATAAGACGTTCAAGAGCTTTCTTCAGCGGATCATCAGGATTCTCCCTGAAATGTGTACTGCAAACCTGTTTCAAATAATCAATAGCCTCGCTGTCAGTGAATTGAATCAGCTTATCCTGGTCGCCAGCAAAATTATTCTGCATTACTAGTCTCAAAGTATCATCCTGCTTGTCTTCAAATCTGCCCTGTCCGGCTATATTCTGCACATTAACATTAAAAGTGAAAATCAAAATGAAAATTAAAAAAACGATATTTGCTTTCCTTCCATTCATCAGCAATAGATTTAATTTTTACTTCTCCTTTTTCGAATATCAAATTGATTTATTTTTGCAAAATAATAATTTACCGCCAGTGGCAATTTATTTCATAACGTTAAATTATCCGGCTGACATATACCGGAATATCAAAAACCGGGATTCATTTCTCATCTTTTAAACTGCCCTCTTGTTTTCTATAATATTGATAATAAATGGTTTATGCTGATTAATTTAATTATCTTTTTGTTAATAAATTTTTTATAATTTAAAAATATGGATCTGCCTTTTATTGAGCCATTTAAAATTAAAATGGTGGAGAAAATCCACAAAAGCACACGCAATGAAAGAGAAAAATGGATAAAAGAAGCCGGTTATAATCTTTTCAATCTTAAATCAGATCAGGTAATAATTGATCTTCTGACCGATTCAGGTACAGGAGCAATGAGCGACAGGCAATGGGGGGCATTGATGACCGGCGATGAGAGTTATGCAGGTTCTGCTTCCTTTTTCAGACTTAAAGATGCAGTAAAAGACATCACAGGCTTTGAATATGTACTTCCTACTCACCAGGGCAGGGCAGCAGAAAATGTCCTCTTCTCGGCATTGCTTAAAGAAGGAGACATTGTGCCCGGAAACTCTCATTTCGATACGACAAGAGGACATATAGAATTCAGAAAAGCGATGCCGGTTGATTGTACCATTGATATTGCATCAGATCCAACTGCCTGGCACCCGTTCAAGGGAAATGTTGATATAGACAAGCTTGAAAATGTAATTAAAAGAAATGATGTTAAAAAGATTCCCTGCATTGTTATTACAATAACAAATAACAAGGCCGGAGGCCAGCCGGTCAGCATGGCAAATCTGAGGGAGGTTAAACAGGTAGCAGATAAATACGGTATTCCAGTTTTCTTTGATTCTGCACGGTTTGCAGAAAATGCATACTTCATTAAAATCCGTGAGGAGGGGTTATCTGATAAAGACATGAGGGAAATAATTTCTGAAATGTTCTCATACGCCGACGGGATGACTATGAGCTCAAAAAAGGATGCAATAGTGAATATGGGTGGCTTTATTGGGTTCAGAGACAAGGAGTTATATAACAAAGCCTCAGTTTATAATATAATGTTTGAAGGATATGTAACCTATGGGGGCATGTCGGGCAGGGATATGGAAACCCTGGCAACAGGGCTTTATGAGGGTACCGATTTTTCGTACCTTGAATCAAGAGTCAGGCAGGTTGAATACCTTGGGACCATGATGAAGCAGAAAGGTGTCCCGTTGCTTGAGCCTTTTGGTGGTCATGCTGTGTTTATTGATGCCGGCAGGTTCCTGCCTTATGTTCCCAAAGAAGAGTTTGTCGCTCAGACAGTTGCTATCGAATTATATATTGAAGGCGGCATACGTGCTTCAGAAATCGGAACTTTAATGTCGGACCGCGATCCTGAAACCCGTGAAAACCGTTATCCAAAGCTTGAACTGGTAAGACTTGCCGTACCCAGAAGGGTATATACTGATAACCATATGGAATATACTGCCGCGACCACGGCAAGGGTGTTTGAGCGAAGAGACAGCATTAAAAGAGGCTTCAGAATTGTTCATGAGGCTCCCATAATGAGGCATTTTACTGTTAAGCTTGAAAAGCTCTGAATCAACCTGTTACAATAATTTGTCCGGCAAATCATCTTCAGAAGGAAGAAACCTTCATTGCCAATCTATCATAATTGGCATTCTGTGATATATGATGTAAACTGGATTTATTAACTTTCAGCCTTATAAAAGAACTCTGAAAAACAAAGACAAATGATCAAATCAATGACAGGCTATGGAAAAACCATCGCCTCAACTCCCCAAAAGAAAATCACTGTCGAAATAAAATCCCTGAATTCAAAACAGCTCGATATTGCCACCAGGATTCCCATGCTGTACAGGGAAAAAGAGCCCGAAATAAGGAATATTATCAGCCAGAAACTGGAAAGAGGGAAGATTGATTTTTCCATCTCTTTTGATGTCATTGATGATGAAAACATAACTCTTCTGAATAAAGCCGTCATCAAAAACTACTTTTATCAAATCAGGGAAATCTCTACAGAGCTGGGCATAGATACTGACGCCCAGATATTGTCGTCAATCATCAGACTGCCTGAAGCTCTTAAGCCTGAAAGGCCTGAATTGCAGGAAGAGGAATGGAATTTGGTGGTTGAATATATTCTTGAATCTGTCTCTCAACTCGATTCTTACCGCATCGAAGAGGGGAAATCGATAGAGAAAGACATGAAAAACAGCATTTCAAAGATCCTCCAGTACCTCGGGGAGACTGAACCTTTTGAACCGGAAAGAATACTTAAAGTAAGGGAAAAGCTTTCATCTCTCCTTACTGAAACACCAGGCTCTGAGAATATTGACATGAACCGGTTTGAGCAGGAACTGATTTATTATATCGAAAAATTTGATTTTAACGAAGAAAAGGTAAGACTCAGAAAACATTGTGAGTATTTTCTCGATACTATTGATTCTCCTCCTCCTAACGGTAAAATACTCGGATTCATAGCACAGGAAATGGGCAGGGAGATAAACACAATAGGCTCGAAAGCAAATCATGCATCAATACAGAAACTGGTGGTGATGATGAAGGATGAACTGGAAAAAATAAAGGAACAGACTCTGAATATCCTTTGAAAAACCTCACGGAATGAAAAGACAAAGAGGCAGAGCAGTAATTATTTCGGCACCCTCCGGGGCAGGTAAAACAACAATTGTCAATTATCTTCTTTCCTCCGACCTGAATCTTGAATTCTCAGTATCTGCAACCACCCGTCCGGCCCGTGAGGGAGAGATTGACGGTAAAGATTACCACTTTCTTACGGTTGAGGAATTCAAAAGGAAGATTGAGAGAAAAGAATTCCTTGAATGGGAGGAAGTTTACAGTAACAGGTATTACGGAACATTAAAGAGTGAAACTGAAAATATTCTCAAAAAAGGACGGAATATTATTTTTGATGTGGATGTTAAAGGCGGCATCAACCTGAAAAATTACTTTGGCACGAATGCGCTGTCAATATTTATTATGCCTCCATCTGTTGACGAGCTGAAGAAAAGACTTGAAGCCAGGGGCAAGGATACTCCGGCTGACATTGAAAAAAGAGTGTCAAAAGCCTTAAAGGAGATGGAGCTTGCTGACCAGTTTGACTTGATCATTGTAAACGACAGGCTTGAGAACGCGCTCAATGAAGCATTCCATGCAGTGAAATCATTTCTTGAAAACAAAACACAGAATCATGGCTAAAGTCGGGCTTTTTTTCGGCTCTTTCAATCCCATCCATATAGGGCACATGGCTATAGCAGGCTATATGAAGGAGTTTACCGGTCTTGAAGAGGTCTGGTTTGTGATAAGTCCCCAGAATCCTCTCAAGAAAAAGGAACTTCTTCTGGAGGGTCACCACCGGCTCTACATGGCAGAGCTTGCCATCGGTAAAAACGAAAGCCTGAGAGCCTCTGACATTGAATTCCGAATGCCATACCCGTCATATACCATCGACACAATGGCACGTCTGACTGAAAGATACCCCTATGACAAATTCTGTCTGATAATGGGGGAGGACAATCTGTACACGCTTCATAAATGGAAGAATGCTGAAGAACTGGTCAGAAAGTTTCCGGTTTATGTATATCCCAGGCCTGATGTAGTTAAGCCAGCAAATGAAATTCTTGACCACCTGCTTGCAGTAGCCAAGATTAAAATGGTTAAAGCTCCGCTGATGGAGATTTCCGGAACTTTTATAAGGAACGGCATCAGAAACGGCAAAGACATGTCATATTTCCTTCACCCTGCCGTCTGGAAATATATTGTTGACATGCATTTTTATGAGAGATAGGCGGTGGGTAGTAGGCGGAAGGCGGAAGGCGGAAGGCGGTGGGCGGAAGGTATGAATAAAAAGATCCCTGAACTGTCAGTGAATCAATCTCTCCAAATTACCCGGGATACCATAACCTGCTTGTTCTTAAGTACAGGATTTCTCATTTCAACGCTGAAAAATTGGAAGCTCCACAGTTGAAAAGGTCTGAGTTTCATACTTTGTGGCAACCTTCACAGATTCCTCACTACGACCCTAATAAATTGGGATCTCCATTATTAAAAAGGTCTTAGTTTCATACCTTGTGGCAGTGTTCACAGATTCCTCACTACGACCCTAATAAATTGGATTTTCCATTATTAAAAAGGTCTTAGTTTCATACCTTGTGGCAGTCTTCACAGATTCCTCACTACGACCCTAATAAATTGGGATGTCCATTATTAAAAAGGACTGTGTTTTTTGCATTGTGGCAGTGTTCACAGATTCCTCACTACGACCCTAACGGGTCTCCGTTCGGAATGACAGCGCGGGAAAATAGAAAGGAAAAAAGGAATAGCGAATAGGTTATCCGGTCACTCTATGAACCTCCCGTATAATCTCCTGACCGCGCAGAAGCGCCTTTTCATTCTCCGGTATCAGCTTGTGATACCTCTCCGGAAGTGATTTTTTCAATCCTTTGATCACATTATCAAGACTCAGTACAGGCTTTACTTTAAGGAATCCTCCAAGGACTATCATATTGAAAGTTCTTGGGCTGTTCATTTTTGCAGCTTCTTCCGCGGCATCTACCCTGTAAATCGAAATGTCTTTTCTTTCAGGGTGTCTGGTAATGCCGTTACCGTCATAAATAAGGACTCCTCCGGGTTTTATGGCCGTTTCAAATTTATCCATGGACTGCTGGTTAAGTATGATTCCGGTATCAAAATGCCTGATGATCGGAGAACTTATCCTTTCATTGCTCAGAATGACAATAACGTTTGCGGTGCCGCCACGCATCTCAGGGCCATATGAAGGCATCCAGCTTACCTCCATGTCCTGCATTACCCCGGAATAAGCCATTATCTTGCCCATTGACAGGACTCCCTGTCCGCCAAAGCCGGCTATTATAATTTCTTCAGTCATTTTTTTCGGATTTTAGTGGTTGACCAGACTGCTCCTCAGGATTTTTAAAATCTCCCAGCGGATAGAACGGGAACATATTCTCCTCCATCCATTTGTTCGCCTGGACTGGCGTCATCTTCCAGCCTGACGGACAATTTGATACTATTTCAACAAAGCAGGTACCTTTATTTAGTTTCTGATATTGGACTGCCTTTCTTATGGCTCTTTTGGCTTTCCTTGCATTGGCAGGAGTATGCACACTCTGTCTCGTTACATAATAAGTCCCGGGAAGTGTTGCAACCAGATCAGTGATTTTGAGGGGATTACCCATAGTTTTAACATCCCTTCCGAAAGGTGACGTCGACGATTTCATACCCGGTATTGTGGTGGGTGCCATCTGACCTCCTGTCATGCCATAAATACCATTGTTGATAAAAATAATGAGGATGTTTTCACCCCTGTTGCAGGCATGAATAGTTTCCGCCGTTCCGATTGCTGCCAGATCGCCGTCACCCTGATAGGTGAATACAAATTTCTCAGGCATCAGCCTTTTGATAGCTGTTGCAACAGCAGGCGCCCGTCCGTGAGCAGCTTCCTGCCAGTCAATATCAATATAATGATAGAGAAATACTGAACAGCCCACCGGCGATACTCCAATTGCATCCTGCTGAAGACCTTCTTCCTCAATTATCTCCGCAAGGATTCTGTGTGTGGTGCTGTGTCCGCAACCCGGACAATAATGCATTATTGCGTCTGTCAGAATCCTGGACTTTCTGTAAGCCAGGTTTTCGGGCTTAATTATCTCTTTTATTCCTGTTGCTTCTTTCATGATTCCTTACGCGTTAATAAGTTCTTTAAGTTTTTCGACAACCTCATCAGGTGAAGGTATCATCCCTCCCATCCGGCCGTAAAAATGCACCGGCTTTTTACCGCTGACAGCCAGCATTACATCTTCTACCATCTGACCAGCACTCATTTCAACAGTAAGCAGCATCCTGGTCTTATCGGCAAGTTCATTGATACGCTTTGAAGG
>JABUEV010000108.1 GCA_013314865.1 Bacteroidales bacterium
GCATATATTGACGTCTCTGAAATATACGGGAACCAGAATGAGAAGAAACTCTACGAGCTGATCTGGAAAAGAACTATCGCTTCACAGATGTCTGATGCTATAGTTGAAAAGACTAATGTTTCAATCAGTATGAGCAATTCGCCTGTCAGATTCACTGCCACAGGAGAAGTAATAAAGTTTGACGGTTTTCTGAAATTATACAGTGAATCAACAGATCAGGAAGCAGGAGAAGAAGAAAAAAATATTCTTCCGCCTCTCAAAAATGGTCAAAAGCTTTTCTATGAAAATATTTCCGCCATTCAGAAGTTCACCGTTCCTCCTCCAAGGTACTCGGAGGCGAGCCTTGTTAAAAAGCTGGAAGAGCTTGGAATAGGGAGACCTTCAACATATGCCCCCACAATATCCACCATTCAGCAGAGGGGTTATGTTGTTAAAGGAGACCGTCCGGGAGAAAAACGGCAGATAAAATACTTCTCACTTTCAAAGGGAAAAATAACCGCTTCATCCAAATCTGAAATTGCAGGCAGGGAAAAATCCAAACTTTTTCCACAGGACATAGGAATGATTGTAAATGACTTTCTTGTAGAAAACTTCCCTGAGATAGTTGACTACAATTTCACAGCAGAGGTTGAGGAGCAGTTTGACGAAATTGCACGCGGAAAGGTTAAATGGACAGGCATGCTTGCTGATTTTTACAAGCCATTTCACAGGACTGTTGAGCATACCCTTGAAAAAAAGACCCGGAGTAAAGGAGTAAGAGTACTTGGCAATGATCCGGAGACCGGAGAACCTGTTGTGGTGAAGATGGGAAGATATGGACCCCTGGCACAAATAGGTGACCCGGACAGCAGTAAAAAACCCCGGTTTGCAAGCCTTGCAAAAGACCAGCTCCTTGAAACAATAACCCTCGAAGAAGCTCTTAAGCTTTTCAGGCTTCCAAGGTCACTGGGCGAATATGAGGGCAGTGAAGTAAAAGTTGGTTCCGGAAAATTCGGACCCTACATTCAGTGTAAAAACAAATTTTATTCTCTGAAAAAGGGCATCGATGATCCATACACAATAACCCTTGAGAGAGCCCTGGAAATTATCAGGGAGAAGGAAGAGAGTGAGAAAAACAAAATAATCAAAGATCTCGGCGAAATCAAGATACTTAACGGACGTTACGGAGCATATCTGGTTAAAGACAAACAGAATTACCGGATTCCGAAAGGAGTAAAAGCCGATGAACTTACAAAGGAGGAGTGTATCGGCATAATTCAAAAAAGCAAAAAGCTTAAGAAAAACACCTGAAGATCTATGACAGAGATAAATGAATATTTCAACCCGGTATTAATAGAACCGCCTGATTTCAAATTACTTGCAGATCAAGCTACTTTTTCTCATAATATCACTGTCCACACTGAAAATAACCCGCTTAAAAAAATCAACGACTACAGGATTGCCCTGATTGGAGTCCCTGAAGGCCGTAATTCTCTCAATATAGGTTCCTCAAAAAGTCCTGACATCATAAGGGAACAATTATACAAACTGGCCAAAGTTCCGGGAAAAACTAAAATTATTGACCTTGGAAACATGAAACAGGGAGTCACCTTCAACGATACGCTTGCAGGACTTACTGACGTGTTGACATTACTTCTTAATGAAAATATTTTTCCGGTTATTATCGGCGGAAGCAGTGCGCTTGTTCCGGCAATTGACAAGGCATTTTCCTCTCTAAAAATTAGATATACACTCACAGAAGTGGATTCAAGGATTGATTATGAACCGGAGCGCAGGGAAACAGACTCATCAGGTTACCTGAACAAAATCTTCGCAAATCCGCGAAACAACATCAGACATTACATAAATATCGGCTATCAGACATATCTTAATGATCAGCAGGTTATCAACCGGCTTACAAGACGCCATGCTGATCTTATAAGAGTCGGTGACGCCAGACAAGCCCTGCATCTGACTGAACCTCTTTTCAGGGATTCAGATGCCGCAGTCTTTGATATTTCAGCTGTAAGACAATCAGATGCTCCGGGAACCTTATATCCCTCCCCGAACGGATTTTATGGAGAAGAAATCTGCCTTCTTGCCAGATACGCAGGAATCTCAGACCAGCTTAAAGTATTTGGAATATTCGAAGTTAATCCCGAGTATGATAAAAGATATCAGACTTCAGCCCTTACAGCACAGATTATCTGGTTTTTTCTTGAAGGATTTTCTCAGAAACAATATGAATCGCCTGCTCTTAGTGATTCAAACACTGGACGTTTTATAAAATACCATGTCAGGGTTTCGGACCTTGAGGAGGATCTTATTTTCATTAAGAGTAATTTCACGGAGAGATGGTGGCTCGAAATTAAGGATGAATCAGGAAATTCTTCTTATGTGGCCTGCTCTCATGAAGATTACATCAAGGCAAATCATAATGAAGTGCCCGACAGATGGGTTAAAGCTGTAAACAGATTAAAAATCTGAATTTTTCCCAATTTTTTGTTCCTGACTGCGTTTAATTGTAGATTGTGCATTTAAATCTGATCTTTTAATAAATTAAATTGTTTGTTTATAAATATAATTCAGCTGATTCAGATGCATAATCAGAATTTTATTTACTTTACTGGTTCATTAACGGGCAAGCTATTGCGATATAGAGTTGTGAAGAGGCTTATACTGACATCTTTAGTTTCGATTATATTATTTTGCCAGGGGTTCTCCCAGCAGGATCCCCTAATAAGCCATTATATGCTGAACACTCTGACATATAATCCGGGAGTGGCAGGCACTTCAGGCCTTATCTGTGCAACCGCAATCAACAGACAGCAGTGGCTTGGATTCAGGGGTGCCCCTTCCACTACACTGTTTAATATAAATTCTCCGGTGAAACTATTTGGCATAAACAGCGGTGTAGGTCTTGTTCTGCAAAGTGACAATATCGGATTTGATAAAGATATAAGTGCATCTCTGGCCTATTCATACCTGACAGATCTGGGGCAGGGGAAGCTCGGGATTGGAATAAGTGCAGGTATCATGAACAAGACACTAGACCCTGACTGGTATATTCCTTCAGGTGATATCCATACCCCTCCTTCAGGTGATCCGCTGATACCGGAAACCAAAGAGAGTGTGGTTACATTCGACGCCGGGCTGGGACTGTATTATACAACAGATAAATATTATGCTGCAATATCTGTAACTCATATCAATCAGCCTAAATTTAAATTCAGCAAAGGTCTTCCTTATCTCAGCAGGCATTTTTACATGACAGCAGGCTATACACTTCAGCTTCCCAACCCTTCTTTTGAAGTTCTGCCATCAGTCTTTTCATACAGCGACGGGAAAGTGATACAATTTAATGTAACTTCTCTTGTAAGATACAATAAAAAAGTGTGGGGTGGCGTTTCTTACAGAGTCGGAGATGCACTGACTGGTATCTTAGGACTGGAATTATTTAATGGAATAAAATTAGGTTATGCATACGACTTCCCTCTTTCGGATATCAGGAGGAACACCAGCGGCTCCCATGAATTTGTTGTCAACTACTGTTTTGACATCGGACTGGGAAAAAGCCAGATGAAATATAAAAGTATCAGGTTTTTATGATAATAATTTAAGAAAAATTGAGTTTACTAGCGATATAAATCCTATGTCAATATGAAAAAGGTAATATTTTCTGCTCTGATAACAATGCTGATATTAAGTGGCTGTGGCTCTTCTTCAACAGGAGAGCTGACAGGTGTTCAGGGAAGGAAAAAATTCTTCGAACCGGAACCATACGAAATGGCATTTATTCCTGCCGGTAATTTTATGATGGGACCCAGCGATCAGGATGCCGCCTTCGCTCTTAACAGTCTTTCAAAGTCAGTGACCGTGGAGGCATTCTGGATGGATCAGACCGAAATCACAAATAATAAATACCGTCAGTTTGTATATTATGTCCGTGACTCCATTCTCAGGACAAAGCTGGGCGAAGCAGGAATTCCTGACCGTGAATATTTTATGGTTGACCGGGATGGAAACGTGATTGAACCTAATGTAATCAACTGGGAGGAGAAAATTGATCTCAGGGATGAAACCACCAGGGAAGTGCTTGAGGAAATGTATTATCCGCCTGAGGAAAGGTTCAACGGGAAAAAGCAGATTGATGTCAGAAAACTCAACTATTCATATTACTGGGTTGATTATCAGCAGGCAGCAAAATCAAGATATGTCATAGACTATGCCAACAATACCGGCCGTTATGAAGGTCAGGTAACCAATCTTGATGGCTCCCGGACAGATGTTAAGGACCGTTCTTCATTCATTAAACACAGTGTTATCAATGTTTATCCCGACACACTCTGCTGGATTAGGGACTTCACCTATTCCTTCAACGATCCTCAGGCATCACTATATTTCTGGCATCCTTCGTTCGATGATTATCCTGTTGTAGGTGTCTCATGGGTTCAGGCAACAGCCTTCAGCATCTGGAGAACAGATTATATGAATACCCATCTCAGGAAAAATGGCATTCCGGATGTTCAGGCTTACCGTCTTCCCCTTGAAACTGAATGGGAATACGCCGCACGGGGAGGATTGGATCTTTCAATGTATCCATGGGGCGGACCTTATACCCGCAATTACCAGGGATGCTTCCTTGCAAACTTTAAACCACTGAGGGGCAACTATATTGACGATGGTGCAGTTTATACAGCTAAAGCAGGCTCATTTGAGCCCAATGAATACGGACTTTTTGACATGTCAGGAAACGTAGCTGAATGGACCTCATGTGCATACCATCCTTCAGCTTATATTTTCCAGCATGACCTTAATCCCAATTATGAATATAATGCGACTCCCCAGGACCCGCCTGTCATGAAAAGAAAGGTTATTAGAGGCGGATCATGGAAAGATATAGCATACTTCCTGCAGACAAGTTCGAGGGATTTTGAATATCAGGATTCTACAAAATCATTTATAGGTTTCCGTAATGTCAGATCTTATATTGGTGTAAATCGTTAATAATAAACTCTAAAGAATAATTATATGAGCTTAGCAGAAATAGTACAGAGCAGCGGATGGAAGAACTTTATGGCCAAACTTTATGGTATCGGTGCTTCTGTCGTTATTATTGGTGCGTTGTTTAAGATCCAGCACTGGGCAGGAGCAGGCACTATGCTTACAGTTGGCCTCTCGACCGAAGCTATCATATTCTTCTTCTCAGCATTTGAACCACTTCATGAGGAGGTTGACTGGACACTTGTTTATCCCGAACTGGCAGGGATACAGGAGGAAGAACCGGGCACTTCAGTAAGATCACACGATTCAAGAGACCACAGAGGATTATCAGGCGGCTACGGAGGCGGTGGAGGAGGCTCGCTTGCATTGGCAAAATTTGATGAAATGCTTGAAAAAGCAGATATCTCACCCGAATTGTTCGAGAAACTGGGGATTGGCATGAAAAAACTCAGTGAGGCAACTTCCAATATAAGCGCTATGGGAGATATCTCAGAAGCTTCCAGACGATATATGAATACAATAGACGCCGCAAATCAGTCTCTTGGTAAACTTTCTGACACCTATCAGACAACCGCTAAGGTTCTTAATGATACACATTCTGTTTATCATAGCCTCGCAGATTCATTTTCAGTAATTGATGCCGGCGGCAAATCATATCAGCAGCAGCTTGAAACTCTTAACAAAAACCTGTCTGCATTAAATGCTGTATATGAACTGCAGCGCAAAGAAGCCGACCAGCATATTAAAGAGTCTGATAGTCTTTATAAGGGAATTCAAAACCTTATGAAAGATTTATCTGATTCGGCCGGCGATGCTAAAAAATACCGTGAACAGATTTCCAAACTTAACGAAAACCTGTCTGCACTTAACAATATATATGGAAATATGCTGGCTGCTATGAATGTAAAATAGCATTACATTTTATTCCAAACTTAACCACCAAGTAAAAATGGCTCACGAAAGGCTATCACCACGGCAGAAAATGATCGGTATGATGTACCTGATTCTTACCGCCATGCTTGCACTTAACGTATCAAAGGAAGCCGTTGAAGCATTTAAAAAGGTTGACAGGAGTCTTACAACAACCCTTGCAAATTATGTTATAAAAAATAACAGGATTTACCAGGAGTTTGACAGGGCTGCAGCAGAAAACCCGACAAAAGCAGGTAAATACAAGAATCTGGCATATGAAGTTAAAGCCCGTGCTGATGAAACTTATGAATATATACAGGACCTGAAAATTGAAATTATAACAAAAGCAGAAGGCGAAGACACTGAAGCTGTGCAGGGAAGGGAAATTTTCATAGAAAAAGTAAAAAAGATTGATGAAAACAACGTGCCTTCAGAAGTTCTTATCGGTGCAAATGAAAACGGTAAGGCAAGCACCCTCAAAGCCCTGATCAATGACTACCGTGAGTTTCTTATTTCAACACTTGATGGCAATAATCCTTCAGCAGAAGATGCTCTCCGTTCAAGTCTTAACACTGATGACGGAAGAGACCCTGACGGTCAGCCGGCAAGGTGGGAAAACCTTACATTTCAGACTCTCCCGCTGGTTGCAGTAATTACCATTCTCTCCAAAATGCAGGTTGATGTCAGAAACGGTGAAACAGAGGTACTTAATTATCTGTATTCTCAGATAGACGCCGCTTCATTTAAATTCAACAAACTCATGCCTATAGTTATTCCAAATGCAAACTATGTAACTTCAGGCAGTGATTATGAAGCTCAGGTTTTTATTTCTGCTTTCGATACCACCCAGGCTCCGGTAATTAAAGTTGGCGATCAGGTTCTGCCACTGGACGAGACAGGCAAAGGAATCTATAAAGTTCGGGCAAGCGGCACTCCTGGAAAAAGAACATGGGGAGGTGTCATTTCCCTGAAAGCTCCTGATGGCAGTCTGAAAAACTATCCGTTCGAGTCATCTTATGTTGTGGGTGAACCTAACGTAGTAGTATCCCCGACCGCCATGAATGTAATGTATTATGGAATACCCAATCCTATTGATGTCTCTGTCCCCGGAATCTCTCCGGATAAAATAAAAATTAAGGTTGTAAACGGAACCGTGTCAACAGAAAAAGTGAAGAATTCAAGAGGAGTCACCTTCAAAGGAAACTGGAGTGTCAGGCCAAGCGCAATAGGGCAAAATGTTCAGATTGTGGTTACGGCTGATATAAACGGAAAACCGGTGACATATCCTCCATATGAATTCAGAGTGAAAAAAATTCCCGACCCGGTTGCAGTTTTCGGGGGAAAAAGTACAGGAACCATTCCTAAAAACACAGCTGCCGCACAAACCGGTGTCTATGCTTCACTGCCTGAATTTGACTTCGACCTGGTGTATAAAATTACAGGCTTCACTGTCCTTTATACTGATAACAGGGGTGACTTTGAAGAAGTAAGCAATTCAAGCGCACTTACACAAAAACAAAAGGACCTGATAAACCGACTTACAAGAGGCAAGAATCTTTTCATAAAAGAT
>JABUEV010000109.1 GCA_013314865.1 Bacteroidales bacterium
TCAGTAGAGTCTAATATTTTTCATTGATATTTTTTAACATTTAATCTGATTGACTCTCTCTTATCAATATTTTAAAGTCAATAAGTTATAAATTTTATCCTATCATTCATCTTCAGAAAAAATTCATTGACTATCTGCCTTAACAGCATTTATCCTGGTTGATCTAGGATTAAAAATTATAAGAGCTTGACTGCATTAACAATTCGATAGTTGTCAATTTTAACTATCTATATATCAATTTATTTCATTTTTAAATGCATTCATTTCTTTACTTATTGATCCTTATGACATTGAACCTGAAACAATAAACTAGACAATTTATTAAACTACTAATTGATTTAAAATTTCCTTTTTTTCTGTTAAATGTTTTTATTATTGTGCGTAATCTGTTTACATTATACCATGCCTCAATATAGTCAAATACAGAAAGTTCAGCTTCTTTTAAAGTTCTGTATACAAGATGGTATACATGTTCGACCTTGAGTGTTTTAAAGAAACTTTCGATCGCCGTATTTTCCCAGCAATCTCTTTTACGGCTCATGCTTCTCTCTGCCAGTTTATAGGAAGATAGCAGATTTTTGAACTCTTTATATGCATACTGGATGCCAAGGTTAGAATGAAAAATCAACTTCTGAGTAATAAGACGGTTACCAATTAACATCATATAGGCTGGAATGGGTGTATGAGCTGCCTTTAAGGATCTGCTGAATGGCCAACCTATTAATTTCCTGGCATAAAGGTCATTGATTACAGCTATCCCTGATAGGTTCTGATAAAGAGATGTCTGGTACCCACACCTGTGATGGTTTGGTAACCATGAGGTCTATATTTAGCTAATTACCAAAAACTGGATAATTATGCCGGGAATCAGTAGTAATAACCAGAAGATAAATTCACGCAACTTTTGGCTTAATCCGAAACAACTACAACTCCAATGTATAATCAAATAATTCCATTAGTTGAAATGGTTTGCATATTAGTTTTTAGGCCATGCCAGTTAGTTTCTTTAAAATAATAATTGAAATCATTCTACCTTTATTATTCAAAAATTACAATTTACGGCAATTAAAACATTAGATTGAAACCTGAATACCAAATCGTTCATATAATCAAAATAGTCATGCATAAAAGAAATTATTATACATTGTTCATTAAAAACAATCCTATGAAAACAGCAAACTTTCTTTTAGTCGCCATTTTACTGGTGATTACTACGTCATGTGAAAAAGAAGACGATCCATTATTTTTTTCTTCAACTGGAGTTAACTTATCTGGTCAAGTTACTAAACCAGAACTATCGAACATAATTACATTTAGTGGGATTAGGTGGATTCCGACTAATGATTTACAAACCTGGCAAAAACCAGGGAAGAATATTTTTTCAGCTGAAAATATTACTGTAGAAAATATTAATACCGTCGATGAGATCCTTAAATTAAGTATAACTAGGGGCAAGGTTCCTGATCCGAAGACTGCTAAGTTAGTAAATGGTTGGAGGTGTGCACAAATTCAATCAGAGTCGGGTGGTTTTGGTTATGGAGAATATATTTTTCAATTAGAGGGGAAAAACATTTGGAAACTTGACAGGAATGTAGTTTTTGGATTATTTACATATGATTCGGACGCTTTTCAGGAAACTTTTCACTCTGAGATAGACGTAGAATTTGCAAAATGGGGGAATTCACTTTCTGATAGGTTATACTTTTCAGTTCAACCAACAAATAATGGGAAGGAAGGAAGTGATCTGGAGAGGTATAAAGAGCGCTATGAATCTTTCTCTTCATTTTTTAGTATTGTTCCTGCAATTTCAAAAATAACTGTCAAATTTATATGGAAACCAGGGAGAATAGACTTTATTTGTTACAATGGATATTCAACAGATCCCTCACCATCTGAAATACTGTATCATTGGAAATTTGATAACAATGACGCTAACCCCCCAAGGCGGGGTTACGATGACGATGGCAATGCTTCTAATCCTATAAAAGTACCGACACCAACACCTAATACGAAAATAATGTTAAACCTGTGGTTATATGATGGTAATGATGATGATAAATGTGGAGATAGTCCAACAAATGATGAACCAGTCACTGTAAGCATCAAAAAAATTAAGTACAATGCTTTTAAACCCATATTCAATGTGCCTGTATATGGTCTAGTGGGATATTATCCCTTCAATGGTAATACCTTTGATGAAAGTGGCAATGGGAATAATGGGATTAATTATGGAGTTCAATTTACTCAAGATAGATTCGGAGTATCCAATAGTGCTGGACTGTTTAATGGGACAAATAACTATGTATCAATACCACACAACTCATCATTTAATTTTGGTACTGGTAATTTTTCAATTTTCGCATCTGTTAAGACAGATATTGTCCCAACATTTTCATGGCATAAGATAATTTCAAAACATAATTTAGAATGTTGGCATGATACAGAATTCTTCATGGGTATTGAAGGGGGAACAGGGAGGGCCTTCTTTGGATTATCAACATCATCTGGAATCTTTGAAAGAATTTTTAGCACGACATCCATCTGTGATAATGTATACCATGCATTGTGTGGCGTAAAAAACAATGGTACTATCAAATTTTATATTGACGGAGAACTGGTTGGCTCATTAAATTCTATGATTAATCCAGATAATTCTAATCCAATTAACATCGGACGAAGTAGTTATTATGGAGGGCAAGGATACTTTCCTGGAGTGATTGATGATGTTTTGATTTATAATAGAGCATTAACAGAGGAAGAGATTGCTTCTTTGCATTAATTCAAACAAAACCACTAAAAACATCAATTAAAGATCAATTTCCGCTACTTTAAAGGTCGGAAATCTCAGAAATGTTTTTGAAGGAGTTATGATCATATCAGTTCTCTCTGATTGGATCATTAAGATAAATAAAGTTTTAGCTAACTGGTTATATAATTAATTACTTCCCTCAATTATGTGAGATTAGAATCTTCTTATAAAAAGTCAGAATAAGCATAATTAAAATAGGTAATTCAGGGTAGGAGAGATAAATAAGTTTGCTATAAAAAGTGTATGTAATGAGATATGTAAAATAAAGATATTTCTTATAAATATTTCATTTACAATAGTTGATTAAACAAAGCTGCGGAGAGAGGGGGATTCGAACCCCCGGTACCCTTGTGAGGTACTCACGCTCTCCAGGCGTGCCAGTTAAACCACTCCTGCATCTCTCCGTTAAATATTAAGAATTTTTCAGGGCCGCAAATTACAAAAAAAATCCATAGAAAATCAGGTCATTTCTCCGGCAATCGATTCACCAAGACATCTTATTACTTCCTCCCTGCTTTTGCACCTGCCGAGAAGATGCATGAACTTCGTCACGGATGCCTCCGATGTGATGTCTCTTCCGCTTATAACACCCGCTGAAAGCATCTCACGACTTGTTTCATAGAGCCCCATTTCAACACTTCCGCCGTGACACTGGGTTACATTGAAAATAATTCCTCCGCCTGCAATGAAAGACCTGAGATCATCAATAAACCATTTGTAGGTAGGAGCATTACCGGCACCAAATGTTTCAATTATAAGCCCTTTCAATCCTTTTGTGTTAATGATTGCCTGAACCAGGTTGCGGCCTATCCCGGGAAAGAGCTTCAGTATCGCCACATTGGTGTCAATTTCCTTGTGAACCTTCAGTTTTGCCCCCGGTTCGGGATGCCTGATATGATTCCGGTTATAATTTATGTGAAGTCCGACAACTGCAAGAGGCGGATAATTGGGTGAGTTAAATGCATCGAAATGCTCGGCACTGTATTTTGTGGTACGGTTGCCTCTGGTAAGTTCATTGTCGAAACAGATACATACTTCAGGCACAATAGGCCTTCCATTTTCCCTGGCTGCAGCTATTTCAATTGCTGTTATAAGATTTTCCCTTCCGTCTGTCCTCAACAAACCTATCGGCAGCTGGGATCCGGTAAATATCACCGGCTTGGCAAGGTTTTCAAGCATGAAACTCAAAGCTGATGCTGAATATGCCATAGTGTCTGTTCCGTGAAGAACTACAAAACCGTCATACCTGTCATAGTTCTTTTCGATAATTTCAGCCATTTTGACCCACACCGCCGGGTCAATGTTCGAGGAATCCTGAACCGGATCAAATGAAACTGCATGCAGATCGAATCCGAATTTCAGCAATTCGGGCACATGGTCGGAGATATGACTGAAGTCAATCGGTACCAGAGACCGTGTGACCGGATCATGAACCATGCCAATGGTGCCTCCGGTGTAAATTATCAGCAGTGATATTTTCTTTTCTGGTTGCACTTGCAAAATTTCAGAGATTAAAGAGTTGAACTGAATTTAAATATGTCACGGCGGCAATTTCTTCCTCCGTAGTATTAAGAATTTCTGCCACTTTTTTGCTTACCAGACGAAGGAATGAACTTTCATTTCGTTTTCCCCTGTGCGGCACAGGTGCAAGGTACGGAGAATCGGTCTCCAGTACGATATTTTCAGGTCCAACTGCCTTAACAATAGTGTCAAGCCCCGACTTTTTAAATGTAACAACACCTCCGATCCCAAGTTTAAAGCCCATTTTTATTGCTTTTTCAGCATCTTTAACGGTTCCAGAGAAGGCATGAAACACTCCTTTCAGACCTTTATCCGTGAATTCTTCGAGTGCTTCAAAAGTCTCTTCAAATGCATTCCGGACGTGTATCACAACAGGCAGGCCGGCATTAAGAGCGAATTCAACCTGTTTCTTGAATGCATCCACCTGCTCTTTAAAGTAAGTTTGATCCCAATAGAGGTCGATTCCTATTTCGCCTACAGCGTAAAACCTGAAATTAGCTGAAAGGTTTTGAAGCCTGGCAAGCTGCGACAGGTAATCTTTACCTACTGAGGTTGGGTGAAGGCCGATCATAGAATAACAAATTCCCGGATAACGGTTTTCTGTTTCAAGCATCTTATAAACAGAATCAATGTCAATATTAGGCATAAGAAGCTTAACGATCCCGTTTTTCACGGCACGTTCGACAACCTGATCACGGTCATTATCGAATTCAGGAAGATAGAGGTGTGTATGTGTATCAATGAGTTGCATTACACAACGCCCTGGGCTATCATTGCATCGGCAACCTTTACAAATCCGCCAATGTTTGCACCGTCAACATAATTAATGAATCCGTCATGTCTTGTGCCGTATTTTACACAGGTGGTATGGATATTTTTCATAATTGTTCTGAGGCGACTGTCCACTTCTTCTCTCGACCACGGCAGACGCATAGAGTTCTGTGTCATTTCCAGTCCCGAGGTTGCGACTCCCCCCGCATTGGCAGCCTTGCCAGGGCCGTACAGTATTCCGGCATTGAGAAAGACTTCAACTGCTTCAGGGGTGCATGGCATATTGGCACCCTCGGTTACACATTTACACCCATTCTTTACAAGAAGTCTTGCATCTTCCCCGTCAATCTCATTCTGAGTTGCATTAGGCATTGCAATATCACATTTAATGACCCAGGGTCTTTTCCCTTCATAATATTCGACGCCAAACTTCTCTGCATATTCTTTTATCCTTCCCCTTTTGATGTTTTTCAGTTCCATTACATACCGGAGTTTTTGTGCGTCGATTCCTTTGGGGTCGTAGATAAATCCGTTTGAGTCAGAAAGTGTCACGACTGTTGCTCCCAGTTCTGTCATCTTTTCGGCGGCATACTGGGCAACATTTCCAGAGCCTGAAATGCAGACCGTCTTTCCGGCAAGGGAGTCACCCCTTGTGGCCAGCATCTCCTGTGCAAAATATGTAGCACCGTAACCTGTTGCTTCAGGTCTTATCAGCGATCCACCCCATTCAATTCCTTTTCCTGTAAGAACACCTGTAAATTCATTCTTTAATCTTTTATACTGACCGAACAGGTAGCCTATTTCCCGACCTCCGACACCAATGTCACCTGCCGGGACATCAGTATCAGGTCCAATATGTCTGAACAGCTCTGTCATGAAACTCTGGCAGAACCTCATTACTTCATTGTCTGATTTTCCTTTCGGGTCAAAATCAGATCCACCCTTTGCCCCGCCCATCGGGAGAGTTGTAAGGCTGTTTTTAAACACCTGCTCAAATGCAAGGAACTTGAGGATCCCCAGGTTAACTGTCGGGTGAAATCTAAGGCCTCCCTTGTAGGGCCCTATGGCACTGTTCATTTCAATCCTGAAGCCCCTGTTTATCTGAATCTCACCCTTGTCATCAAGCCAGGGGACCCTGAAGATGATTGTCCTCTCCGGTTCTGCCATTCTTTCAAGGATTTTTGCATGCTTATACCTTGGATTTTCTTCAATGAAAGGGATCAGTGATTCTGATACTTCCTGCACTGCCTGGTGAAATTCAAGTTCTCCAGGATTTTTGGCTTTTATCATCGCCATGAATTGCTGTACTCTGGGGTCCATAATTTTCTTTTTTGGAGTAAGACGGATTAAGAAGGAAGTAAAATTAAGAAAATTTCGGAATTTGGCGAGCGAAGAGAGCCAATCCCGCGTAGCGGGATCGGATTTTATTGAGCATTGCGAGAAAATCCCACGGAGCGGGATCAGAGTTTCGAGTTCTTTTGATCAGGTTTTGTAAACGTTTCCGGGAAGGCATTTCACAACACCCATCAGCTCCATCTGGAGAAGGATTGATGATAATTTATTTACAGGAATTTCAGTGGTTCTGCAGAGAGCATCAATAGTCATTTCTCCTTCAGCTGACAAAATTCCGAATATCTTTTGTCCGGTTTCATCAAGTCCGGAGAAAAGTGATTGCTGGAAAGGCTGTTTTGACTTTTGCGGCTTCCAGTCAAGGAAATACTCTAAATCTTCTGCAGATTCAACCAATGCTGCTTTGTTTGTTTTAATAAGGTTATTACAGCCGGCCGACCACTGATCATCGGGCCGGCCCGGAACGGCAAAAACATCCCTGTTGTATGAGTTAGCCATGTCGGCTGTAAGAAGCGCACCGCCTTTGATGCCTGACTCTATAACAAGAGTGGCATCAGACAATCCGGCAATGATTCTGTTTCTTCTCAGGAAGTTATTCCGCTCAGGCAGGGTATCTGATGCAAAATCGGTAAGCAGGCCTCCGTATTCTGAAATACTGTTTGCAACCGGCCAGTGAAGCGTCGGATAGATAGTCTTTAATCCATGCCCCAGAACGGCAATTGTCCTGAGATTGTTACTAAGAGCAGCTTTATGGGAAGTAATGTCAATTCCATAAGCCAGACCGCTTACAATAATAAGATCCGGATGACCGGCGGCCAGGCCTGAAATGATTTTTTCGCAGATTTCCCTGCCTCTTTGTGTGGCATTCCGGGTTCCCACAACACTAAGTATCTTCCGGCTGTTAAGGTCACAGTCACCTTTAAAGAAGAAAACTACAGGCGAATCTTCACATTGTTTGAGCCGGTAAGGGTAGTCATTATCGAGGTAAAAGAAG
>JABUEV010000110.1 GCA_013314865.1 Bacteroidales bacterium
AGGATTTGCTTTATCAGCTGTATTTTTTCCGTCCGCTTAAGCCCCAGGCAATCAAGAATCTTGAGAAACGGCTTGATTCCATGACGCAGACCCTGGGCAAATACAATGACATTGCTCTGCTTATTGAGACACTGAACTATAAGTATAAGCCGGGGGGAAACGTCACTGCAATGGACGAATTTATTATAATATTGCGCCACGAGCAGGACAGATGTTTGTCAAAAATATGGCCTACTGCCTACAGGATCTTTCGCCCCGGGCGCAAGCTGATGGATGTGCTGGGATTCAGTATTTCAGTTATTTAGAAGAGAGGCTGTTAGGTAAAAATAATATGTGAACCCTCGCCTGCAGCCTGTTCATAAAACTCACCAACTGTCAGGACTCCGCTTACGTGTTCGCTAAGGTCCTCCTTTTTTATCTTAAACATATCCATTGCAAGTTTGCAGGCATAGACCTTTCCACCACCGGCAGTGATCAGATCGAGAAACTCGCTTACCGGAGGAATGTCGAGCTTGCTCATTTCGCTCTTCATCATCCATGAGGTGAAAGATTCCATTCCGGGTATTATACCCAGGAGTGTGGGCATTCTTAATCCTCCCGGAAGCCTTAAAGCAGGATTGCCTACGACGGCAGTATGAAGTTTATCCATTCTGCTTTTTATAATTGCATCGAGTCCAAAAAATGTAAAAAACAAATTTGTCTCGATGCCTTCCATTACCGCACCGTTTCCCATCACAAGGGTTGCATACACATCTTCTATGGCACCTTTGGCACAGATGATATTTACTTTTTTAACTGGATTTTCCTTTTGCATATTTTAAAAAAATTAAGATTAAACACAACTGGCTGGTTTAGGAATTCCGGCTATTTTGGTTGCTTTCTTAAGTGGAGCACCAGGGAATAGCTGGTAAAAAGTTTTCACGTCAATTACTCCGGAATGGTTTATGCTTCTGATTGACAGAGCTTCACCGCTGTTATGCCTTTTACGCAGAAATTCCAGGACTGCAAAGTGCTTATCGGTCAATTCAATACCTTCTTCCTTTGCAATTTCAACTGCAATTTCCTTAGTCCATTGTGAAGGATTTGTAAAGTATCCCTCTTCGTTTACGTCTACAGTTACTCCTGCATATGTTTTTTGTGCCATGTCTGTATTATTTAATTGTTAATAGATTAGTTACATCATTATTTTAAGCTGAAATTCTTTTAAGAAATTCCATCATGAATCCTATGCTCTTCTTTACTTCCGGCTTATTCATTTGCCTTATAAGTCTCCAGACAGAATATCCTTCTATTTTTTCCGGGTCAATCTCCTTTAATGCATTAACTGCTATATTGACTTTATTTAACAATTTTGGATCAGCAAAGTTCACCAGGGTATCTACAACGGGTATAAGATTATCCGAAATTTTCTCCAGGTTTTCCCTGCCATATTTTGAAAGGATAGCATCAATAGTTTTACCGAGCTGATTTAATACCTCAAAGTAGCCCTTCTGATCAAGTTCATTAAATTTCTGAACTCCGTCAAGACCGATTTGCTTAATTACAGGGGTCAGGTCCTTTGCCAGGTCAGTGAGGCTTTCGATAGTCTCAAGCATCATCCCCATACTGCGGATATTCCTTATGAACTTCAGCAGAAGACATCTGAGTGCCTCTGTATCGAGCTCGATTCCTGCATCGTCAAGCTGAACAACCATATTTTTGAAAGCATCCTTACTGATAATTGAAAGATCAGCCATAAGGTCATCCAGTGATTCACGGCTCTGCCTTTGAACAGCAGCCTCGTCTATAAGCAGATCAAGTTTTCTGTTGATCTCATTGATCTGTTCCTGTATTAATTTATCTGCCATGATTCTAAGACTTTGCGTTAATCAGTTTTCTTACCGGCCATTGTCATATGAGTATCGATCGGCATTTCTTTGCCTTTAAGGAGTATGTGCCAGTATATCCAACGGAACAATAATTTCCCGTAATGATTCAGCCTGCTTTCCTTGAGGAGGCTGAATGGCCCTATGCCTGGTAAGGGGAAATACCCCGGCAAAGGTTCTGTGTCGTAGTTGAAATCTATAAGCGCACCTTTTCCATGTCCTGTTTCAATGTAGCAATTTGAATGGCCATCAAATTTTCCTGTAAAGGGCCTCTCCTCAATAAAGCACAAAAGGTTTTCAGTAAGTATGTCTGCCTGGAAGTGAACTACTGATCCTGCCTTTGAGGTTGGAAAGTTGCCTGCGTCTCCTAGTACGAAGATGTTTTCCTTTATTGTTGACTGCAATGTGAATTTATCTGCTTTTACGAAACCGAACTCGTCGCCTAATCCGCTTTTAGTAATTACAGGGTCTCCACTGTGCAGGGGTATGGTTACCAGACAATCGAAAGGCACTTCCTTCCCTTCAAAGTCTCTTATGACTTTGTTTTTATTATCCACTTCTGAAAGGAAAAAGTCGGTTACCATTTCAATGTTTTTACTTTCAAGAAGACTTCCAAGAAGTTTTGACGACCTTGGCTTTGTGAAAGCACCTGATAGAGGAGTTACATATGTAATTTTTACCTTGTCTCTCAGCCCTCTTTCAGTGAAGAAAGCATCAGCATAGAACGAAAACTCAAGCGGCGCAACCGGACATTTAATGGGATTGTCCACAATATTTATCACCAGATTGCCTCCTTCCCATGTCTTAAAGAATCTTGACAGAGCTTCTGCACCATCTATGGTGTAAAAATCAAAAACATTACGGTACCATAATTCATCTTTCAATCCTGGCGTTTCTTCCGGATTTATTCGTGTACCTGTTGCTATGATTAAAATGTCATACGTTAGAACCTCGCCATTCGCAAGAACAACTTTGTCATTTGCATAATCAATTCTTTCTATTTTCTGATAAATGGAATTTACTCCTATCGGGAAAAAATTCTGCTTTGGCTTTGTGACATCTGCTCTTTTGTAATACCCGAATGGAATAAAAAGAAACCCTGGCTGGTAGTAGTGAGTTTTCTCCTGATCAACAACAGTAATTGACCATTCTTCTCTTGACAACTCTTTCCGTAACTTGTTGGACATTATGGTACCGCCTGTACCTGCTCCTAAAATCAGAATTTTTTTCATCTTTAATTATCTGTTAATTTATTAACAACGCCAAAATTAATAATTTAAAAATATATTAATATAGATATATATGATAAATATTTAATTCAAATAATATCTTCCGCATAATAAAATCATACTTTAAATATAGAAATTTAAGCTATATTCAGCCTATCTATTAGCAATTTGTTTAGTAATCTTTAAATACATGATTATGAAGAAGTTTTTTTTTCTTAACATCTGTTCTTATTCTGGGCTTATCCTTAGCATACTCACAGAGCCCGGTTCAGAAAAACAACCCTGCAGGAATATGGAAATTTGAGGCTCCTTATGCTCCTGAAGGATTTACATCCGGAAAAATTGAGGTTGGCGTGGCCGAAAATATTTACAATGCGTCGATTAGCTTTGCAGGAAGTGATTATAAAATAAAAGGGGAAAAAGTGAAATTTGAAAATGGCACTCTCTCTTTCAATGTATATGTTGAAGGAACAGAAGTGTCAATCAGCCTCAAAATGGAGAATGATGCAAAAATGGCCGGCAAGGCCGTTTATTATGAGGGAGAAATTCCAATAACCCTTACAAAAGAACAACAGCAAAAATAGTCCCGATATTCAGAAATTTTCATGGCTTTAAGCTTTTAAGTTTATTAATAGACTTAATTAAACTTTCTATATTATTTTGCAGGGTTGACTTTATTTCGTTTGATTATTTACCGGTTGAATGTAATAGATTCTGACTTTACCGTATTGGTACAGAACACTCTTTTTTATTCCGGATATCATTCTTTTCATTGTATAAGTAATGACAAAAGTGTTGACTTACGCTTGCTCCCGACATGATTATTCATAACTGATGCAACATTAAAGCAATCAATCCTTCTTTAATGTAACTTTTTTCTTATTTAAAGGTCTAATTAAAAGTTAAAGCTGAAAACAATATTTATATAATGAGAAAGAATCTGTATTTGTTTTTTTTAATAATTTCGACACATCTGTGTTATCCGCAGATCATAAATAAAATCCCTCTTAGTGAACGCATTACAGGGTACCAAATCGATGTTCAGCTCGATCCTGTAAGGAAATGTATTAATGGTACTCTTAAGGGTTATTGGGTAAATAAGTCACCCGAAACAGTTCCTGACATTAGGATGCACCTTTACATGAACGCCTTCCGCAGCAACAGGTCAACCTTCTATAAGGAGGCTGGTGATTCTCCCGGAATAAACGAAACTGATCCAGGTTGGATTGAAATTTTTTCCTTTACCGATAATCAGAACCGTGACCTTCTTCCTTCCATGAAATTTATCAGTCCTGATGACGGAAATCCTGAAGACAGGACTGTGATAAGCGTGACACTGCCTGAACCCGCAAAACCGGGTGACACAGTTTTTGTAAATATTGTTTTTGAAACCAAACTTCCTTCAAGGATAATAAGAACCGGCTTTAGTGATGATTTCTACTTTGTTGCACAATGGTTTCCAAAATTTGGTGTATATGAATTTGAAGGAATTAGGTATGCCGGAAAGGGAGAATGGAACTGTCACCAGTTTCACAGGAATTCGGAGTTTTATTCATATCACAGTGTTTATGACGTGACTATAACTCTGCCTGAAAAATTTATT
The DNA here is from genome assembly GCA_013314865.1 of Bacteroidales bacterium. GTDB lineage: Bacteria > Bacteroidota > Bacteroidia > Bacteroidales > VadinHA17 > LD21. The sequence goes on from JABUEV010000110.1 coordinate 4,698, forward strand.
GTTGGCTCGGGAGGAATGCTTATATCGGAGGAAAAGTCAGCAAACAATACAAAAAAGTTAACTTACCGGGCTGAAGATATTGTGGATTTTGCATGGACGGCCTGGCCTGGATATTCTGTTTTCAAGGATAAATGGAATAATGTAGATATTACATTACTGATCCCGGGAAATCGTATCAATCAGGTTGAAAGGCAGCTAACTGCAGTCAGGAATGCTCTTGAATACCTTGACAGAAATGTCGGACCCTACCCTTGGCAGTATCTTACATTTGTTGATCCACCTGCCAAAGGCGGCGGGGCAGGAGGGATGGAATATACAACCCTGTTTACTTCGTCATCTTCGCCTGTAATGCCTCCCTTTATCCATGTGCCTGAAATGGTGACAGTTCATGAATTCGGACATGCATATTTCATGGGAATCCTGGCCAGCAATGAGTTTGAGGAGCCATGGCTCGATGAAGGAGTAAACTCCTACTGGGAAGTGAGGATGATGGACTATTACTACGGCAGTAAGTCAGGGATGATTGATCACCCTCTGCTGAAGATACCTGATATTACTTCTACAAGGCTAGGCTATGTCTCGTCTCCAAGCCGCCAGGCAACTACAAATGCCGAATATTCATGGAATTACCCTCACGGCACCTACGGTATGATGTCTTATCAGAAAGCGGCAATTATTCTTCACACCCTCACCGGAATTGTTGGAGAGGAAACTATGAATGAGATATTCAGGGAATATTACAGAAAATGGGCATTTAAGCATCCTTCAGGAAAAGATTTTATCGATGTGGCCAACGAAGTTGTAAGAAAAATACATGGAGACAGATTCGGGCAGGACCTTAACTGGTTTTTTGACCAGACACTCTACGGAACCGGAATATGCGATTACAAGGTTGCCGATATCATAAACCAAAAATTACGAAAGCCCGAAGGCAGAATTGATTCCCATGACACCCTTTCTTATGAAGGGACAGATACCGATTCTCTTTATTCTGCAACCGTCCAGCTTGAGCGGATAGGAGAGGTTACTCTGCCTGTTGAGGTACTGATTCATTTTGAAGACGGAACAGAAAAACAGGAAGAATGGGACGGCAAAAGCCGTTACAGGGATTTTACATATACCGGAACGGCAAAAATAGAATGGGTTAAAATAGATCCTCAATTCAAAATAAAAATGGATGTCAATTACAAGAATAATTCAATGAAACTAAATCCGGATCGCACCCCTTTGAAACGACTTGTAAAAAAGTTTGTGGCGTTTATTCAGTTTTTCATCACCTTAAATGCAGTTTAATAAAAGTTTTCAATGAAAATCATAAATTTTCTAAATACAGGTATATCCCGTGCTGTTAAATCCTGGAAAGGAATTCTGATAATCTGGATTTTTTCCCTGATTCTTGCAGGGTTTATATCTTTTCCTTTATCATCAGTACTGAAAAGATCTTTCGGAAACAGTATGGTTACAGAAAGATTGATGGATGGACTGGACGTAGAAGTTTTTGCTGATCTCGGATCAAATCTAAGTGCCTTCCTGTTTCCCGGTTTGTTTTTTGTCTTTCTGATCGGATTTATACTGACCTCTTTTCTTAACGGAGGGCTCTTTGACAGTTTCAGGGAAGACGCCGGAGAATTTTCAGTTTCGGCCTTCCTTAGCTCAGGTGCAAGAAATTTCTGGTCATTTCTGCTAATCGCAATAATAATACGAATGATAATTTATTTCACGGGTGTATTATTTGTTGGGATTCCGTTAATTCTTTTGCTGATGGAAAACAGCACGCCAGGAAATTCCCCCCTTATTATCCTTATCATTACATCATCTCTATACTTTGTTATGCTGCCCGTTCTTCTTCTTGTTGCCGACTATGCACGGGCGGGTAAAGCTGCCAATCCTGGATGGTCAGGATTCAAAGCGCTTGGGTTTGGCTTCAGCAAAACTTTTGACAGGTTTGGTAATTCATATTTAATGATGATTATTCTTACATTAGCACATGTTCTTTTTATTCTGCTAGTAATCAACACTATTCCTTTCTGGAAGCCACAGACAGGAAAAGGAGTATTTCTTATGTTTCTGATTACGCAGTTATTGCTTATAATAAACCTTGCTCTCAAGGCCTGGAGATATGCGAGTGTGACAGCTTCAGGTGAGCCATATTGCCGTAAAAATGCACCGGTAAGCGATCTTGCTGACTAAGGCAATAACAATTGCATTTCATACGAAATATTTATACCTGAAGTATTGACTTTACACCGTTCTGGTATGTTTTCCGATTGAAGAAATATAAATGCCGTAATAAGTAAAATATGACTGTTCAAAGAGAATTGTATGTGAACAGAATATTTTGTTTTTTTGTTTAAGCTTTGACTTTATTGATGTATGAATCAGATAAAAGTTGGCGATAAAATACCAATGTTTACACTTCCTGATCAGGACGGTAACTTATTCGATATAAGCACTGTTGTAGGGAAGAAAAAGCTTGTTTTGTTTTTCTATCCGAAAGATAACAGTCTGGGGTGCACACGTGAAGCCTGTTATTTTCAGGATATGTCGGAGGCATTTGAAGAGGCTGATGCTATGATTATTGGCATCAGCGGACAGTCTTCAGAAAGTCATAAGAATTTTGCCGAAAAGAACAATCTCAGATATACACTTTTGAGTGACAAAGGTGACAAAATCAGAAAACTGTTTGGTGTGCCATGGGATTTTTTTGGTACAGT
>JABUEV010000111.1 GCA_013314865.1 Bacteroidales bacterium
TGTCCTTGTTTCGCCTCCAGCAATATTTTTTATTTCCCATAGTCTCTCTCCGGAATTCCAGTACAACAAATACTTTCTTGAAGGTGAAAGTTCAACCTGCCCGGGTTGTTTTTCAAGAATCAGATTGCGTGTCCCTTTCTGCAAGTCAACTATATAGTAATCATTAAAGTTCCGTGAATCCCAGGAACTGAGTTTTCTGTACTTCAGATCAGAATTACCGAGTGCCAGGTTTTTGTCAGTCCTGTAATTTATCTTCACAGAAGGCATCGCAGAATCAGCCAGTTGTGTCATAAATCCCTTTTCTGTAAAATAAACTGCCAGATAGCTTCTCTTTTTTTCCTGATCAAGTTGTTTTTTCTGCATCGGCTGTAGAATGTCATCTGTCCATGACCATATATCAAGTTTATATTTTTCATCCTCCAGAAGGGTATCTGCTTTTTCTTTTACCGGTTTAGGTGCTGTTCCAAAATAGAGTCTCTTGCCGCTGTCAGAGAAGGTAAAATCAGCGTTTTCACTTACAGACCAGCCTGGACGCATGGCAGGATTAGAAGAATCTACAATCTTTTCTGCTTTTGCTTTATCCTTTGAAAGCCAGAGATCATAAACCTTGATCCTGGCTGTATCGGGAGAGTAAATAAATGAAATAAGATTTCCTGATTTGTCAGAACTTAACTTTTTTGCTCCCCCCTTTCCTTCAAATAATTCAGTTACAGTCTCCTTAGCAGTATCAAAAACACTTACCTTGAAGGAAACAATTTTACCTGTATCAGGAAAGCTTTGCATAAAACTTATGGTTTTACCATCGCGTGAAACAGAAAATTCAACAACATCTGAGAACCTGTATTCTTTAAATAAGACAGGATTAATAATCACAAAATCGGCTCCGTCAGAGTCAGGTTTTTGTTGATTCTTTTTCTCTTCCGGATTTATTTTCTTTGACTTCAGGCTGTCAGGAACAGCAGATTCAGGTTCTTTTTTCTTTTTTTCATGAAGGTAAGCCATCCAGAAGGAATTTCTTTCAGGAATCTGAAAGGATTTGACACGGTCTGCCTTTATTACCGAATCATTCTCAAGGTTTCTTATTTCAAGAGAGTTTTTCGGCATCTGATCCTCCTTCAGTTTCTTTTTTTTGGCCTGCCGTATTTCAGACAATGATGGAACAACATTGTAGGCGACGAATTTACTTTCCGGCGAAAACAAAGGATTTGAGCCTCTTGCAACCGTATCTTTACGTTTATTTTCTGAATTGAACAGGATAAGCCGGTTATCTCCCTCCTGTGGATCCACAGTATATGCTACCCATTTACCATCTCTTGAAATAATTCTCTGGTTAATAGTTTCCCATGAGTCATATACAGAATGATTCAGTGGAGGTTTCTGGGCAGTAACAGCCAGAGAAATGAGAATCAGCAGGATTAAAAGTTTAAATGATCGTGTCATATTTAAATAATTATTCTGCTTTAAACTTAAGAAAGAATATTTATTTTATTTTAATAAGAGATTATCTTTAACATTTTATCAATATAAACTAGTTACTGATGGTAAAGACAGGTCTGGAGAAGATTTCGGAGAATTTGCCTTCCGGTCTGAAGGGAAAAAGAATTGGTATTTTATGTCACGCTCCGAGCATAACTAGGGATTTCAGACATATACTTGACATTTTTTATAGAATGACTGACTGCAGGTTGTCTGCAGTCTTTGGACCTCAGCACGGGCTATACGGACAGACACAGGATAACATGATTGAATGGCAGAGTTACCTGCATCCTGTATTTAATGTTCCTGTTTACAGTCTTTACGGAGAGCACAGAAAACCTTCCCCTGAGATGCTTGGCGATATTGACGCTTTAATTATCGACCTTCAGGATGTGGGTGCAAGGCTCTACACCTATATCTGGACTGTCAAGTTATGCATTGAGGCATGCTCAGAGAAAGGAATACCTGTGTGGATTCTTGACAGGCCCAATCCAATCGGACGTTTGCCATTTGACGGTCCTGTTTTGAAAAAAGAATATTTCACTTTTGTCGGCGGAGCTTCAATACCTATGTGCCACAGAATGACAATCGGAGAAATGGCTGTCTGGATAAGAGAAAAATATCACCCTGCCTGTGATTTGAATGTCGTCTGGATGGATGGCTGGAACAGAAATTCACTATACAATGAAACCGGTCTTCCGTGGGTGCTCCCGTCACCAAACATGCCGACACTTCAGACAGCAATTGTTTACCCCGGCACTGTACTTTTTGAGGCCTTAAATATATCAGAAGGACGCGGGACAACTATTCCCTTTGAACTCTTCGGTGCCCCCTTTATTGACTCATACAAGCTCAAAGACAACCTGGACCGGAGAAAAATTCCAGGCTGTTCCTTCAGAGTACACAGCTACATTCCGACTTTTCACAAATTTTCGAACGAAATTTGCAACGGTATTCAGATACATGTCACAAAACCCTCAGAATATTATCCTGTTGGAACTGCTCTTGAGATCTTCAATGCGATTGTGGAAACAACACCGAAGGGCTCTTTTCAGTTCAAAAACCCGCCTTATGAGTACGAGGAGAAACTTATGCCTTTCGATATTCTGTCGGGGGATGATGGAATGAGAATTTCGATCATTGAACGCAAACCAGAAATTGAGGAAAAACAAAGATGGAGTGCTGAGATAGGTGAGTTTATCAAAGAATTTAAAATGGTTGCACATTACCCTGAGTGATCAGGGAATTCAGTGTTGCTTATTATTGATCAGGATATTTACAAGCTTTTCAACAAGCTGGTTCGGGAAGATAGGCTTAACTATATAATCATCAAAACCCGAAGCCAGAATTTTTTCTCTGTCGCCCATAAGGCTGTAGGCTGTCTGGGCAACAATTATCATGTTCTTTCTTATCTTTCTTATCAGGGCTGCTGATTGATATCCGTCAATTACAGGGAGTTGTATATCCATCAGTATAATATCTATTTCCGGGTCTGATGATACAGTTTCCACTGCCTCTTTCCCATCGCTGGCATTAAGCAGGACTGCCCCGGTTTTTTCAAGAATTTTGTTCAGATATAATCTGCTTGAAAGGTCGTCTTCTACTACAAGTATTTTTCTCCCTTTAAGAAATTCATTTTCCATGATAAGGCAAATTATTCAAAAAGGCCTTCATCCCTAAGCAACAGCAAAATGGCCGATTGCGGGACAACAATATATTTTTCCTTGTTAAATTCTATTTCGATAGCACTGTTCTGGAGGTATACAGCCTGATCCCCTACTTTCGGCTGAAGCGGAACATACTTCGGTTCTTCAGTCTTGTTTTTCCAGGGCTCATCCGGATCGCTGATGGATGGAATCGGGTATCCCGGTCCGACTTTTACTACAAACCCTATCTGAACCTTTTCGTTCTCATTGACACCTGGAGGCAGAAAAAGGCCACTTTTAGTCTTTGACTGCGGAATTTTGGGCTTAATCAGTATCCTGTCGCCAACTACTATCAGCTTCTGCAGATCTTTTTCATCAAGTAATACACTCATGTCATTCATTTCTTGATGACAAAAATATCATTTTTACAATATACCGGAAGTGTTGTGATAATTTCTGAAATAAAATATCCTTTATTAGTAATATTGTATCAGAAGAAAAACGGAGATTTTAAAGGTTTATTTCACGAGCATGAATGACACATATCTTACAATAAAATCGTCCGGTCAAGGCTTTTACAGGGAAAAAGGCAGCCGGTTCATCTCGTATGCCTATCCGGTAAAGTCTGCAGATGAGGCAAAAGAGATAGTGGAATCCCTTCGCCGGGAGTATCATGATGCAAGGCACCATTGTTATGCATATATGATCGGCCATGAAAGACTTAACTGGAAAGTCAGTGATGACAGGGAGCCCTCAGGGACAGCAGGTAAGCCGATACTGGGTGTCATAAACTTTCATGGGCTGACCAATATTATTATTGTTGTGATAAGGTATTTCGGCGGCACCCTTCTCGGTACAGGAGGATTGATAAATGCTTACCGGACAGCTGCCGTGGATGCAATTAACAATTGCGAGATAATTGAAGCATACGTATATGAAAGCTACAAGCTGACATTCCAATACGCTTCCCTTAGTGAAGTAATGAGAATACTAAAGGAAGACAATATTCACCAGACTGCACACAGTTACGACAATATCTGCAGTATAATTGTAAGTATAAGATTATCAATTAAAGACACGGTGCTTAAAAAGCTTTCATTAATAAGCGGCCTGGCCTGGGAAAAAACTTCAGTTCAGAAATAATAACAGTAACGGAAGTTTTTAGTTAATTTTCAACACAGGTAATTGAATTCCTAAAACTTACTTAAATTTGATAGTTAGCAACTATATAACCGGAAAGCGCAATACAAATGAAAAGTAAAAGCCTGGTTTCCATTGATGATCTTAATACAGATGAAATTCTTGGCATACTTGATCTGGCTGAGGAATTTGAGAAAAAGCCTGTCCAAAACCTTCTGGAAGGGAAAATAATTGCCACTCTGTTTTTTGAACCTTCCACCCGTACCAGACTGAGTTTTGAAAGTGCCATCAGCAGGCTGGGAGGTAAAATTGTAGGCTTTGCCGATTCTTCAAGTTCAAGCGTTTCAAAGGGAGAAACACTTCATGACACCATACGGATGGTAAGCAACTACAGTGACCTTATTGTTATGAGGCACCCGATAGAGGGCAGTGCACGTTTTGCCAGTGAAATCTCGTCGGTGCCTGTAATAAATGCAGGTGACGGGGCGAATCAGCATCCTACACAAACTTTGCTTGACCTCTACTCTATCCGTAAAACCCAGGGTACTCTTGATAATCTCAATATCTTCATGGTGGGCGACCTTAAGTACGGTAGAACTGTTCATTCGCTAATGATGGCAATGTCGAGATGGAATACGACATTTAATTTTATATCTCCTGAAGAGTTAAGAATGCCGGATGAATTTAAATTATATCTTGAAAATCTTGGACTTAAATATTACGAGCATACTGATTTTACTGATATTATTTCAAAGGCAGACATAATTTACATGACAAGAGTTCAAAAGGAAAGGTTTTCTGATCCTATTGAATATGAAAAAGTTAAAAATATATATGTCCTGAGAAATTCAATGCTTTCAAATACAAAACCAAACATGAGGATTCTTCACCCTCTTCCCAGGGTTAATGAAATAAATCCAGATGTTGATTCCAATCCAAAGGCTTACTATTTTGAACAGGCATTGAACGGAGTCTTCACACGACAGGCAATCCTTTGTAAATTTCTGAATATCAAATAGAAATTATTTCAGCCATGAAAGAACCCAAGCAATTAAGCGTAAGTGCAATAGAAAACGGGACTGTCATAGATCACATTCCTGCAAAGAATTTGTTTAAAGTTATTCAGATCCTGGGACTTGACCACATTGATACCCAAATTACTTTCGGCACTAATCTTGAAAGTAAAAAACTCGGGAAAAAAGCAATTATAAAAATATCTGACAAGTATTTTGAAGACGAGGATATTAACAGGATAGCACTTGTGGCTCCGGATGCAAAACTGAATATTATTAAAGATTATGAGGTAATTGAGAAAAAAATAGTTGAAGTTCCGGATACGATTGTGGGCATAGCTAAATGCATGAATCCCAAATGCATCACTAATTTTGAAAAAGTGACAACCCGCTTCAAAGTTGTATCAAAGAAAAATGTTGCTCTGAAGTGCCATTATTGCGAAAAAATCACATCCCAGGAAAATCTTCAGATAGTATAAATATCTGAGTTACCTCAGCCTGTCAATTGAATCAACGAGATTAATATCTTTCCTTATGCCCTTGTAAGCCATAATAGCTGTAAAAAGTGACAAAAGAGGCAGTATGGTTTTAAATCCGGTTTCAGGAAGAACATTAAACTGTTTGTTGAAATAAACAGAATAAGCTGTCAGAATTAAAATCAGAGCAACTAATAAAGCTATAAGGGTAAGGCTGAATTTTAATTGCAAATTTCTCTTGCGGAACAGGAAAATAGCAACGACAGAACAAAACAGTATCAATATTCCGGTTGCAGTAAAAGGGATTAAATGCCTGATCAGGGTATCCGTCTTATCTGCAGATGTTGAATAAAATCCACTAAGTTTCAGAAAAAACCGGGCACCTGATTTGTCAATAAAGCTTAATATGTTTCCGCTTAGAAATAATCCTGACAAGAGTGTTGTCAGTAATAAATAAAGTGTTTGAATTCTTTGAATCATGGAATTATACAAATTGTAACAAAGTTAATTTGTTTTATGCATTTTTAACATAAGCATTAATGATTTTAATAATTAAAGGTTTCCAAAATTAATAAATTTGTAAGCCTTTAAATTACAATAATATTCGAACAATGCTGGTTGAGGAAGAGGAGTTCAGACAAAGAAGCCTGCTGATTAAAAATGCAATAAGCCAGGAAGGCTATAAACAGATTGTTACTGAACTTCAAACCCATGAAGCAGAAATAAATCTTGTCAAAGCCAGAATTTCGTAAATCAAGTTTGTGCATCCCATGGAAAAGAAAACTGAACTTATAAGAAACAAGGATGGCAGTATTTTTCACCTGAAGCTCCTACCTGAAGACATTTCAGACAGAATAATACTAGTCGGGGATCCTGGAAGAGTTGATATGCTTGCATCACTTATGAATGAAATAAGGGTGCGGAAGGAAAATCGTGAATTCAGGACAGTTACCGGAACTTTTGATCATGGGGAGGTTACAGTAATCTCTACAGGGATAGGAACTGACAATATTGATATAGTCCTGAATGAACTTGATGCACTTGTCAATATTGATCTTAATACCGGCGAAATACGCCAGGATCCTGCCTCACTTACTATTGTCAGGCTTGGTACTTCAGGAGGATTAAGGGATGATGTTCCTGCCGGCTCCGTGGTCATTACCGAAACAGCTGTTGGATTTGACGGACTGCTTCATTTTTATGAAGGCTATGACTGGATTCTTGATACAGCATTATCGACACTGTTAACAGACTACCTCGAGTGGCCTGATACTCTCTCCTATCCATACGCAGTAAACGCCAGCAAAGAACTTCTTGATCTTTTCGAAGGAGAAGACTTTATAAAAGGTATAACTATATCCTCACCGGGATTTTACGCTCCGCAGGGCAGAAAGCTCCGGCTTGAAACATTTGACAATGAAATCAACAACAAGTTGTCTCAGTTCTCCTTCAGAGGAAAAAAGATTTGCAACTACGAAATGGAAAGCTCAGCTTTGTACGGCTTGTCTGCCTTATTAGTGCACAAAGCGTTGACGTTATGCCTGGTCATCGGGAACAGGGTTACAGGAGAATTTATCGGAGACTATAAATCTATGATGAGTAATATTGCCCTGAAAGTTCTTAAGACAATCTAATTGTAACAAAT
>JABUEV010000112.1 GCA_013314865.1 Bacteroidales bacterium
GTTTTTGGTTTTGTGGATGTTAAATCTGTCCGGGCAGTTTTATATCAATATAAAACGTTAATGAGATTAATTAACTTCTAACATCTAACTTCTAACTTCTAACTTCTGACCAGTAAGAAATTGTAAATTTTAACTGAATCTATTTCAAATACATACAATGCCATGCCACGAGTATTTAAAGCAACTGAAATCGAAAAAGAAGAAAAAGAAATTAAACGTGATTACCTCGACCGGCATATGCCGCACGTAATATGCCCCGATCAGGTAAAACGCGGTGAAAAATTCGAAGTCAAGGTCCGACTTGGCGAAGAATATCCCCATCCCGACGACCACGATCATTATATCAGCGTCATCCAGCTCTGGAACAGGGAAACCCTCCTCGCTGAAACCCGATATACCGCGGGTGTTTACGGAACATTGCCGTCACATGTTGAGGTGGATTTCTATATAGTTGCCCCGGAAGTGTCAATGAACCTCTCCGCAATGGCTGTATGTACAAAACACGGACTGTGGCAGAGCGAAGACAAACCTGTTAAGGTAATTTAACATTGACTTTCAATTCTTTTTGACAGTTTTTTCTCCTGTTTGATGCAGGATTATTATCTTTGCATTCCGGTTTATTTTTGTTAAATGGCAAAAAACGACAAGAATAATAAAAAGAAAAACTGGCGCGACAAATACAGGTTTTCTGTAATAAACGACATGACTTTTGAGGAAGTCTGGAGAATAAGGCTTACAAAATACAATGCATTCCTCCTTGTCTCATTCCTCATCCTTTTCATAATCGGTTCCACTGCAGCCCTCATAGCTTATACCAATCTCCGGGAACTAATACCCGGATACCCGGATGTGACCATGCGCCGTAATATTCTTCTGAGTGCCATCCGGCTCGATTCACTTGAAAATGAACTGGAACTCAGGGATAAATACTTTGCAAACCTGAACGCAATAATTTCAGGCAAAGAACCGGCTTCCCTTTCATACACAACCGATAACTCACGAAACTATAAGGCAATTGACTTTAAAGACTCACCTGAAGACTCTGCACTGAGGGCTCAGGTAGAAAGGGAAGAACGTTTCAATCTTTCAACAGGCACTATGCCTGGTGAGTCAGTTACCGGACTGGCCGGAATGCATTTCTTTGCACCGGTGAAAGGAATCGTTTCCGGCAGATTTGACGCTCTGACACGTCACTTCGGAACCGACATTGTCACAAAACCTAAAGCTGCTGTTGCAGCAGCTCTCGACGGAACAGTCATTTTTACAGGCTGGACAATGGAAACAGGTTTCGTAATAGAAATCCAGCATGACTATAATGTTGTCACTGTTTACAAACACAATGCGGCACTGTTGAAAGAGACCGGCGACCGAGTCAGAACCGGGGAAACAATCGCTGTGGTGGGAGACTCCGGCGAGATGTACACTACCGGGCCTCATCTTCATTTTGAAATCTGGTATAAGGGAAGCCCCCTTGATCCGGAAAAACATGTCATTTTCTGATATCCTGACAGCAGATATGCCAAAACGGATTGCAGTATTAGGATCGACAGGATCAATCGGCACTCAGTCGCTTGACGTAATCTCCAGATATCCTGGTGAATTTAAGGTAGAAGTGCTTACTGCAGGCAATAATGTTAAACTGCTGACAGAGCAGGCTCTTAAATATAAACCTGAAACTGTTGTTATTGCCAACACCAGCCATTATCAGCAACTTAAAACAAACCTGCGTGATGCCAGAATAAAAGTCCATGCGGGGGACGAGGCTCTGGAACACATAGTGACTGACCCTGATATTGATATGGTGATCGCTGCAATGGTTGGTTATTCAGGTTTGCGGCCCACAGTTGCCGCCATTAAGGCAGGTAAAAGAATCGCCCTTGCCAATAAGGAGACTCTCGTGGTTGCAGGTGAAATAATCATAAAGCTGGCCAAACATTCCGGCAGTCGTATTATACCAGTCGATTCCGAACATTCTGCTATCTTTCAGTGCCTTGCCGGCGAAGAGGGAAACCCTGTGGAGAAGATCACCCTGACTGCCTCGGGAGGCCCCTTCCTGAATTATACCGGCGAAATGCTTCGCAACGTAAAACCTTTTGAGGCACTGAAACACCCCAACTGGGACATGGGCAATAAAGTCACTGTCGACTCAGCATCACTCATGAACAAAGGACTAGAAGTAATCGAGGCCAAGTGGCTCTTTAACCTTGAACCTGAGCAAATTAAAGTAATTATTCACCCGCAGTCGATCATACATTCTTTTGTGCATTTTGCCGACGGATCGGTTAAGGCACAGCTTGGCATGCCTGATATGAGAGTCCCGATTCTGTACGCTTTAAGTTATCCCGACAGACTTAGTTCCGAATTGCCTCGCCTTAACCTTGGAGCACTGAAAACCTTTACATTTTACGAACCTGATGAAACAAGATTCAGAAGCCTTGCACTGGCGTACCAGGCTCTTAAACAGGGCGGCAATATGCCCTGTATCCTGAATGCTGCAAATGAAATTGCTGTCAATGCTTTCCTGTCAGGGAAAATAGGATTTATGCAAATGCCCGATACAGTTGAATATGCCATGCAAAAAGCTGAATATGTCTCTTCTCCGGGATTGGGATACCTCGAAACGTCAAACAAAATGGCAAGGGAAATTGCCCTTGAATACATAAATAAAATCCAGAAACAGATATGACAGTTCTTGTAAAAATACTCCAGTTTTTGTTAAGCCTTTCAATTCTTGTACTTATACATGAACTGGGGCATTTTGTTTTGGCAAGGGTCTTTAAGACAAGAGTCGAGAAATTCTACATCTTTTTCGATCCGTGGTTCTCTCTTTTTAAAGTAAAAAGAGGCGATACAGAATACGGAGTCGGGTGGATTCCCCTTGGCGGCTATTGCAAGATCTCAGGCATGATAGATGAATCGCTCGACACCGAACAGATGAAAAAACCACCCCAGCCATGGGAATTCAGATCCAAAAAATCATGGGAGAGGCTTCTTATTATGACAGGCGGTGTCCTCTTCAACTTTATCCTTGCCATGCTCATTTATGTAATGGTTCTGTATGCATGGGGAGAAACTTACCTGCCAACTTCAAATGTAAAATACGGTATCGTTACCGACTCGACAGGATATTCTATAGGACTCAGAAACGGAGACAAAATTTTGTCGGTCGATAATCAGTATATTGATAACTTTCATCAGATTATCCCGGATATCTTGCTGAATGAGAGGAAAACCATTCAGGTTGAACGCGACGGGCAGATACTAAATATTGAAATACCAAAAGAGTACACCGCACAGCTTCTTAAAAACAAAGGGGTTTTTGAACCAAGAACACCTTTCAGGCCATTTGTCGTTGCAGGTTTTGGTAAAATTTCACCTGCCAAAGATGCCGGATTGGCTGTAGGGGATGAACTTACCGGCATTGACGGTAACGCGTTTCAATATTATGATGAATTTCAGAAATATCTTTCCGGGAAGAAAAACAGCCAGGTAACGGTGAATATTCTGAGAGACGGTAAACAGATGGATATACCTGTGACACTGACAGCAGAAGGGATGCTCGGCATCGGAAGCAACAGAACTTATGAGCAGGTGTTTGAGCTTAAGACCATAAAATATGGATTTTTTCAGTCTATTCCTGCCGGTATTGCCAAAGGCTTCAAAACGACTGGCGATTATCTGAAGCAGTTCAAACTGATTTTTTCAAAACATACAAAGGCTTATGAATCGCTCGGCGGATTTATCACCATAGGCAGCATTTTTCCGGGTATATGGGACTGGCAGGCCTTCTGGAGCCTAACCGCGTTTCTGTCAATCATCCTCGGAATCATGAATATACTTCCCATTCCTGCACTCGACGGCGGCCATGTTATCTTCCTCCTGTATGAGGTAGTAACTGGAAGAAAGCCAAGTGATAAATTTCTTGAGTACGCTCAGATTACAGGAATGGTTATACTGTTTGCAATACTTATCCTTGCCAACGGGAATGACATAATGAGACTACTTAGAAAATAATGTAACAATTTTTCTTGTTGTACATATCCCCACAATTTATAATTTTGCTCAATTTAAATTTTTAAGAGATGGGAAAATTAGGTATTACTGAAATTCTGCTCATACTTCTGGTTGTAATTTTGCTTTTTGGAGGCAGAAAAATACCGGAACTGATGAAAGGAATAGGTCAGGGTTTGAAGGAATTCAAAAAAGCTTCAAGGGTAACTCCTGAAGAAGAACAGAAAGAATAGGTTTCAACCATTATTCAAGATATTCATATTTCTGATTTCTCCTTACGGGAATAAACCCGGCTTCTTTTATGATAGACTGAATATCTGCAGCACTATATCGTGTTGAAACACCTGCAGAACTTACGACATTCTCTTCTATCATAACTGATCCCAGATCATTAGAACCTGCATGGAGTGTCACCATTGCCACCTCTCTTCCAACAGTGAGCAATGATGATTGGATATTCTTTATGTTGTCAAGCATTATCCTGCTTACTGCTATCAGTCTGATGTAGTCAGGTCCGTTGTAGGAACTCTTTATGTTGTGTTTTGATGACAGCACTGTACCTTTGTCCTGGAAAGGCCATGGGATAAAAGTGATGAATCCGTGACTGCCCTCAGGTTTTTCTCTCTGGAGTTCCCTAAGTTTAATAAGATGTTCGATTCTTTCATTTATGGTTTCAATGTGACCGTACATCATGGTGGCAGAGGTCGGGAGATTAATTTTGTGAGCTTCCCGCATTACCTCAAGCCATTCTTCCGAGGTTGCCTTGGCGGGTGACACGAATCTCCTTACCCTGTCAGACAGAATCTCAGCCCCTGCTCCCGGAAGGGAGTCGAGCCCGGCTTCAACCAGCCTGAGAAGCACATCCCGGAACGACAAATTCTCTTTCTTTGCCAGAAACACAATTTCAGGGGGTCCAAGTGCATGCAGCTTAAGTGAGGGGAACATCTCCTTCAGCCTGCCAAACAATTCAACATAGAAGGAGAGTCCAAGGGCCGGATTCATACCACCCTGAAGTAGAATCTGATCACCTCCAAGATAAAAGAGCTCTTCAATTTTCTTTTTGTACTCATTTATTGTGGTTACATATGCGTCAGGATCACCCTTCTTCCTGCAGAAATTGCAGAAAAGGCAGTGAGAAAAACAGATATTAGTGATGTTAATATTACGGTCTATTATCCAGCCGACTCTTTTCCCGGGATTATGAATGCCTCTGACTTTATCGGCCACATACATCAGTTCGCTAACCGGAGCCCGGTTGTACAGCGTAAGGCCTTCTTCAAATGAAAGCGGCCTTAAACTCAAAGCTTTATCATATATTTCTGCAAGCGACATAAAGAAGAAAAAACATCAATACAAAGCCCTTTGAGATAATACAACCGCAAAGGTACTACTTTAAGCTTCATCATTTAATAATTTAGTAACTTTACAGCTTTCAAAAACAGAAATGATTCTATGAAACCTGATATAATTCTGACAGATAAAATAAATCCCGATCAGTCAGTGGTTTGCATACTGGGAAGCAATGAAATCCCTGAACACCTGGTGCTCAGTAAAACCGAAAAGGAGTATGCTGTGAAAAGACTGGAAGCTGGCGACGAGTCTGTGGTTATTAATTCCTATTACAAAAATACCTACCTGATACGGCAGAAAGATTACAGTGAAATTTACCGGTCAAGGGAAGAGGTCAGGAAAAGCGCCTTTAATATCCGCAAGACGGTGAAATCAAACAATCACGAGGAGCTTGTCATCACTTCATATAAATCATACAAGGGTGCAGTGGAGGATTTTACGGAGGGATTTATTCTGAGCATCTATTCATTTGACAGGTACAAAACGGTTGAGGAAGAGGATGGAAAGAAGTCATATCCTGTGCGGCTTTTGTTGCATGGGGAAGTCAATAAGGAAGGACTTGACTGGCTGAAAGCAACCATGACGGCTGTTTATTTTGCGCGCGACCTTATCAATGAGCCTCCCAATCATCTGAATGCATCAGCCCTGGCCGGCGAAATTAAGAAAATCTCAGAAAAATCCGGTTTTTCCGTTGAGGTAATGAACAAGGGCAAAATTCAGTCGCTCAAAATGGGAGGCCTGCTTGCTGTCAACAGGGGAAGTGTTGATCCCCCTGTTTTCTGTGTCCTGGAATGGAATCCTCCTGACCATGTCAATTCAAAACCTTTGGTGCTGATCGGCAAGGGGATAATATATGACACCGGCGGCATAAATATAAAAACCGGGGAGCATATGGACAATATGAAGACTGACATGGCAGGGGCTGCTGCTGTGGCAGGGGTGATATATACAGCCGCTATGCTTAAAATGCCGGTCCACGTCGTTGGTTTGATTCCTGCAACTGATAACCGCCCGGGAGGCAATGCCTATGTCCAGGGAGATATCATAACAATGCACAACGGAATGACAGTTGAAGTAGGAAACACTGATGCTGAAGGCAGACTTATCCTCGCAGATGCGCTTAGCTATGCCTCCAGATATGAACCTGAACTTGTGATTACAATTGCCACGCTGACAGGCTCGGCGGCCATGACATTCGGCAATAAGGCTATAGCAGTAATGGGTAATGCCGGCGACAAATACTTTGACCTGCTCGGAGAGTGCGGCAATGAGACGTATGAAAGGATAGCAAAGCTTCCTTTCTGGGATGAATACGGTGAATTGATAAAATCAGATATAGCTGATATAAAGAATGTCGGCGGAAGAGAAGCCGGTGCTATCACTGCCGGAAAATTTCTTGAGCGTTTTTCGGAATATCCGATGATACACCTTGACATTGCAGGAACCGGATCGCTGAAGAAAGATGATTTTTACAGACTGAAAAACGGTCCGGCCTCAGGATTGAGACTTCTCTCATGTTTCCTTAAGAAATATTCTGAAAATTACCTTAAAAATAATTAATATGGAAAGAAAGCCGATTAAAGCAGGTATTTCTCATGGTGATATAAACGGGATAGGGTATGAGGTAATAATTAAAACTCTGATGGATAACAGGATAAATGAAATATGCACACCTGTTGTCTATGGATCTCCCAAGGTAGCCGCATATCACCGGAAGGCTTTGGATATTAATAATTTCAGTTTTAACAATATACGTACTCCTGAAGAAGCCAACCCAAAAAAGGCCAATCTGCTTAACGTCCTTGATGATAATGTAAGGGTTGAGCTAGGAAAATCGACACCACAGGGAGGAGAAGCTGCGCTGGCTTCACTTGAAAGGGCAGTGGATGATCTTCTGAAGGGTAAGATAGATGTACTGGTGACAGCTCCCATTGACAAAAGTAATATTCAGTCGGAGAAGTTTCATTTCAGCGGACATACGGAATACCTTAGGATGAAAGCAGGTACCGGAGATGAATTAATGATGATGGTC
>JABUEV010000113.1 GCA_013314865.1 Bacteroidales bacterium
ATTCAATAACGGGTGAAATAATCGCTCAGGGTCAATATGCAGATGGTGAACGAAACGGGGAATGGAAATTCAAATCGGGCGATCACAGTGAGGAAGGAAAATATATTCTTGGCCTTAAGGACGGATTGTGGAAATCATACTATTCAGACGGCAAACTGAGATTTAAGGGAAATTACATACAGGGCAACCCTGACGGCCAGCATTTGTACTATTATGAAAACGGCAAAGTCAGGGAAGAACAATATTATAATATGGGAATACGTCAGAAGTTATGGAAAAAATATGATGAAGAAGGAATGATGTTCCTTACTATCCAGTACAGGAATGATGTTGAGGTAAGCATTAACGGCGTAAGAATAAAACTGCCGGAACGTGATGTAAAGCTGATTCAGTAGTAGATTATTTATGGATTTTAGCGTTAACCTTAAGAAGGAAAATATTTCCCCTGCCGACCGCGAGTTTGAAAAACAGCTCAGGCCATTGAATTTTATTGATTTCAAAGGTCAACAGCAAATAATTGAAAACCTTGTTGTATTTGTCACTGCAGCCAGACAAAGAGGAGAAGCACTCGATCATGTTCTTTTGCATGGACCTCCGGGTCTGGGAAAGACAACACTTGCTACAATAATCTCCAATGAACTGAATGTAAATCTTAAAGTAACCTCGGGTCCGGTTCTTGATAAACCGGGTGATCTGGCCGGTCTGCTTACAAACCTCGACGAGGGAGATGTGCTGTTTATCGATGAAATACACCGCCTTAGTCCGGTTGTGGAGGAATACCTCTATTCAGCCATGGAGGATTTTCAGATTGATATTATGATTGACAAAGGTCCGAGCGCAAGATCTGTTCAGCTTACACTTAACAAATTTACTCTAATAGGGGCTACAACACGCTCGGGATTGCTTACAAGTCCACTTCGTGCCAGATTTGGTATAAATTTTCACCTTGAATATTACGACCATGATGTTCTTACCGGGATAGTAAAGCGTTCTGCAGGGATATTAAATATTAAAATTAATGACGATGCTGCGGTTGAGATAGCACGCAGAAGCAGGGGAACACCAAGAATTGCTAATGCACTTTTGAGACGGATAAGAGATTTTGCCCAGGTTAAGGGCACGGGCAAGATTGATATAGGGATTACCAGATACGGCCTGAATGCACTTAACATAGACGAATACGGTCTGGATGAAATGGATAACCGGATATTGTCTGTCATTATTGATAAGTTCGGAGGCGGACCAGTGGGAATAAACACAATATCAACAGCTGTGGGGGAAGAACCGGGAACAATTGAAGAGGTTTATGAACCGTTTCTTATTAAGGAGGGATTTCTAAAGAGGACTCCACGGGGACGGGAAGCAACCGAACATGCCTACCGCCATCTCGGAAAACAACCTGCAAAGGGAATTAATGGCACACTTTTCTGAAGAATCTTAACTGAAAACGTTACTTATCTTTTCGAGACCTTTTGAATTCATAATCTTTATTTTCCTTCCGCTAAGGTCTACCAGCCTGTCGCTTTTGAATTCTGAGAGAAGCCTGATGACTGATTCTGTTGCTGTGCCTACTATATTGGCCAGCTCTTCCCTGGTAAGGGAAATCCTGAGATAGTTCTGTTCGTCGAGTCCGAAATCGTTCACAAGCAGAAGAAGTATTTCAGCAAGACGTTCCCTTACAGTCTTCTGGGCGATATCTGTGATAAAGGAATTTGCCTCACCCAGCTCGTGACAAGCCAGTTTAAGCAGTTCAAGAGCAAATGCTGAATTGGTCTTAACCAGACTTATAAGTATTTCGGAAGGAATGAAGCATACCTGGCAATCCTCAATTACTTTGGCTGAAGTACATGCAGGCTCATTGCTGAGAACGCTCCTGTAGGCAATAATATCTCCTGGCTTTGCAAACCGTATTATTTGCTCTTTCCCGTCAAGACCGGTCTTGTAAACCTTTATTATACCGCTGTTAATACAGTAAAAGCCGCTTATCCGGTTTCCTTCCTGATAAAGTACATCACCGCGCTTGTACTGCCTGAAATCTTTCTCGAAATTCAGGGTTTCAGTTTCTTCCAGTGTAAGGTGCCTGAAAATTGCATTAGTTTCCAGTGAACACTTTTCACAGAAAGGAATATGAACTTCATGCTGTTTCATTTCTGTTTTATTTCAATGCAATAACAATTGGCCGGAACTGAATGTTCATGACACTAAAAGGCTGTTCGGAACTGATTAAGAAACCTTAAATCGTTTTCAAAATAAAGCCTGAGATCATTTATCTGGTATTTAAGCATTGCAGCGCGCTCTATACCCATTCCAAAAGCAAAGCCTGTATATTTTGTACTGCTTATATTGCAGGCTTCAAGAACATTGGGATGGACCATCCCGCATCCTAAAAGCTCAAGCCATCCGGTATACTTACAAACATTGCATCCTTTTCCGCCGCATATTGTACAGCTGACATCCATTTCTGCCGAAGGTTCAGTAAATGGAAAATAGGAAGGGCGAAGCCTTACCTGCGTGTCCATACCATACAACTCCCGCGCAAAAAATATCAATGTTTGCTTCAGATCTGCAAACGAAACATTTTCATCTATGTAGAGCCCCTCTATCTGATGAAAAATACAATGTGCACGAGCAGAAACTGCCTCATTACGGAAAACCCTGCCCGGAGAAATTGTACGTATTGGCGGCTTCTGTCTCTGCATGACACGCACCTGCACTGATGAGGTGTGGGTGCGTAAAAGCACGTCTTCCGGATTTGAATCCTCCTCGGAAATTCTGGAAATGTAAAACGTATCCTGCATGTCACGCGCAGGATGTTCAGGTGCAAAATTCAACTTCGTAAATACATGATCATCATCCTCAATCTCCGGCCCTTCCGATACCACAAAACCTATCCTTGAGAAAATGTCAATTATCTCCCTCCTCACAATTGATATAGGATGACGAGATCCCTGGGGGTAAGGAAATGCGGGACGGGTATAGTCACTGACAGTCAGTTTATCTTCCTGTTTTTTCAGGAACGAAGATGAAGAGTTATACTTCTCTGTCGCAAACTGCTTTAACTCATTCAGCTTCTGGCCGGTCTGTTTTTTACTTTCTGGCGGAATATTTCTGAATTCATCAAAAAGAACTGAAATCATTCCTTTCTTGCTAAGATACTTCAGCCTGAATGATTCAAGTTCTTCCACAGTGTTCAAAGAAGCAGATTCTATCTCCTTATATATTTCACCAATCCTGTCAATCATACGCAATAACTGATACAATATTAGTAAACTAATTTAACACTTTCATTTTCAATATTCTTACCTAATTGACCGGCTTGTCATTGCCGTCAGTGCTTACAGCTGCAATTTTGTCCACTATGTCAAGCCCTTCAGTAACTTCTCCGAATACTGTGTATGTTCCGTCAAGAAAAGGAGTGCCTCCCAGATTTACATATGTTGCAATCTGTTCTTCTGTATATTTGAACGATGGATTAGTGCTGAGATACCGGAACATCTTACCTGAAGCTATCTCCTGTATTTCACTGTCCTGCAAAGGCTTTCCTGACAGCCTTGCACTGTCGGCAACCTCCTTTATGAATCTTATAAAATATGCCTGGCGTATTGAGCTGTTGATTTTTTCCTGCAAAGCCAGTAAATCATTCCTGGAATATTTTTTTCCCTGAACTATGTAAAACTGAGTACCGGAGGACCTCATCTCAGGATTGACATTGTTGCCCTGCCTTGCAGCTGCCAATGCTCCCTTCTTGTGTATGAACTGAGGCCTGAATTCGGCAGGAATGGTATAACCAGCCAGAGTATCGCGTTGAGGCTTTGAGTATGAAGGATTTGTTGACGGATCGCCTGCCTGTATCATAAATTCATTAATTACACGGTGAAACAGAACACCATCATATACACCAGAGTTGACCATTTTGATGAAATTGTCCCTGTGAATAGGGGTCTCATTATAAAGCATAACTTTGATTTCTCCAAGGGAAGTCTTTATTGAAACCACCTTGTTTTCATCACCGGCAGGAGAATTGCATGAAAGCATAAAAAATAAAAGTATTGAAAAGTTAATTCTTGCTGAAAGATTGTTCATGAAAATTTTTTTTTGGTTGAAAAGGTACTTATAATACGTTTGCAAAGATATTTAACTTTGGCAGATACCTTGTAAAAAATATTCTAATATTGATTTTCTTGGGATTGAGTATAAATTGTAAAGCATTCAGATTTCATTTAGGATCAGAAGTAAAGAAATGAGCGAGGTCAGGAAATTAGCAGGCCAGTCAATGATTTACGGACTGGGTACCATAATACCCAGATTTCTCAATTATGCAGTCCTGACGCCATTTTATACAAGAATATTCAGTGACACAAGAGACTATGGTGTCATAACTGAAATTTATGCATGGATGGTGCTTCTCCTTGTTGTCCTGACTTATGGAATGGAGACCGGTTTCTTCCGATTCTCACAGGAAAAGGAAAATAGTGATAAGATATATGGTACAGCACTGTTGAGCCTTTTTATAACATCTGTTCTGTTTGTGGTACTGGCGAATATCTTTATCAGACCACTTTCAGCATTGATGAATTACAGCGACAATCCTGATTATATACGAATGTTTGCTGGCATTGTAGCAATAGATGCTTTTACTGCCATACCTTTTGCCAAACTAAGAAAGGATAACAAACCGGGTCTGTTCAGCCTGATAAAAATAACTAATGTTATTATCACTATTGGTCTGGTATTTTTCCTTCTGAGCATTGCTCCGGGAATCTGGGAGAAAAGCACCGGCTGGTTCAGAAAATTCTATAATCCTGACTATAAGGTTGGCTATGTTTTTGCTGCAAATCTGATTGCAAGTGCTGTAACCCTTATAATGGTAATTCCGGTTATTGCAGGAGTAAAGCTTAAGTTCAGCTGGGAAGTCTGGAAGAGAATGATAGGTTATTCATTCCCTTTGCTGCTGGCCGGAATAAGCGGAACCATCAATGATGCACTTGACAAAATAATACTACGCCGGCTGATGGGAGATGATGTCGGACTTGCAGCCGTTGGAGAATACGGTGCAGGTTATAAAATTGGCGTTCTCATGGCATTGTTCATTCAGATGTACCGGTTTGCGGCCGAACCATTTTTCTTTGAACGGGCAAAAAAATCGGGCGCCCGGGAATCATACGCATTTATAATGAAATACTTTATTCTTGTAATGCTGGTTGTATACCTGGTTATTAATCTGTATATATCAGGATTTCAGTATATAGTAGGAGCAAATTACAGGGAGTCAATAACAGTTGTACCACTCATAAGCATGGCATACCTCCTTTACGGAATATATATTAACCACAGTATCTGGTATAAATTAAATGATCTTACGGTATATGCTGTTTATATAACACTCATAGGAGCAGTAATTACAATCATTATCAACCTCGCATTTGTGCCTGAGTTCGGATATATTGCTTCAGCGTGGGCTCATGTGGCATCTTACGGATCTATGATAATTTTCTCATTTATCTTCGCCCGGAATCACTTTGTTGTTGATTATAAAATGAGAAAAATTGTACCTTATTTTGCGATGGCGCTTATGATGGTTATTTTCAGCCAAATTTATAAATATCACAGTCTGGCTGAGGAATTGATTATTAATACTGTTATGCTTTTAAGCTTTGTAGGATATGCACAATACAGAGATAAACTTATAACTACGTTTGTAAGGGAAGAAAAAAATGGAAATTAAGGTAATAAACAAGTCAAAACACCCTTTGCCTCAATACAGTACTGAACTCTCTGCCGGAATGGACCTGCGGGCAAATATAGAAGAGGATATTGTTCTGGAACCTCTTCAGAGAGCGCTTGTCAGAACAGGTTTGTATATAGAACTTCCTGAAGGATATGAGGCACAGATAAGACCAAGAAGCGGACTGGCTATTAATAAAGGAATTACTGTGCTGAATTCTCCGGGAACTATTGATGCGGATTACAGAGGTGAAATTTGTGTCATACTTATTAACCTGTCAGAGGAAAAATTCGTTGTAAAAGACGGCGACAGGATATGCCAGATGATTATATCCAGGCATGAAAGAGGTGAATGGGTCTGCGTCGATTCACTGAAAGAATCGGACAGAGGTGCTGGTGGTTTTGGACATACAGGAAAAAAATGAAGGGATTAGTAAATATATTGGTTGTTATTGTACTGATTATAATTCTGCCGTTTGAGTTTTCATGCAGTAATAGACTGGCACCAGGAATAAAAGGAGGCATCAGTAAAAAGACCTTTGACAACAGTGCATTTGATTTCTATTTCGTGGAAGCTGTCAGACAAAAGCTGATGGGAAGCCCATCTGAGGCACTGCGTTTGCTGGAACAATGCTTAAAGATAAATCCTCAAAGCGATGCTGTTTATTACCAGATGGCCCAGATTGCAATGCAGGGAGGAGATATTGAAAATGGCAAAAAGCTTACAATGAAGGCTTACTCACTTGACCCGGGAAATATATGGTATATTATGACCATTGCAGGGATTTATTATGAGCAGGAGAAACTTGACAGTGCAATAATGTTTTATGAGAAGGCCGTAAAACTAAAGCCTGACAGGGAAGACTTGAGGCTTAATCTGGGAAATCTTTACGCTGAAAATAAGGATTACGTAAAGGCAAGACAGATTTTTGACAATATAGGAAGTGAAAATGGATTAAGTGAAAGTTCCGCACTCTCCATGATTAAAACCCTTATGGAGGAGGGAAAATATCAGGAAGCTCAAAAAAGGATTGAAGAACTAATCAGAGAGAAGCCAGACGAAATACTTTATAACGGTCTTCTGGCTGAAATATACCGCGGACAGGGACAAAGTGAGAAAGCGCTTGAGGTATATAACAGACTTATGACAAAAAATCCGGATGATCCTCAGACCTTACTTGCAGTATGTGATTTTCTTCTGGATGAAAAAAGATACAGCGACCTTCTTATTGTTCTGAACACTCTTATTTTAAACGACAATATTACACGTGAGGAAAAAATTTCTGTATTCGCACGATTGATGGAAAGTGAGTCGGCAATCAGCGAGCACAGTCAGGGAATTGAGCTTGCAATAAGGGTACTTGAAGCAAATTACCCGGGGGATGATATCATATTGCTTCTCAGACCGGAACTTCTCGAAAAGGAAAATAAGCTTAAAGAAGCATCAATGCGTCTTAATGAAATTATTGAGGCTAAGCCTGAAAACTATTACGCCTGGGAACGCCTTCTGCTTGTTTACTATAAAATGAAGGACTGGAAAAACCTTCTTGTAAAGGGCGAGGAATGCGCAACCCGGTTTAACAGATCTTTCCTTGCAAAGGTGCTTTATGCAAATGCCGCAATGGAAAATGAAAAATACGACCTTGCACTGGATGAGCT
>JABUEV010000114.1 GCA_013314865.1 Bacteroidales bacterium
TTACTCTCAATTTAAGATACGACAATCCCCGCGACAGTCTTAATGCCTGGCCCAACAGGGCCCCTATTGTAACAGGTTTTATTGAAGAAGAAAAACCTGAACTGCTGGGATTGCAGGAAGCGCTTTATCACCAGTATGAATACCTCGACTCACTGCTTACAGATTACAATTCCATAGGTGTCGGAAGAGATGATGGAGGAAGATCCGGCGAAATGTGCCCTGTCTTCTATCTCAAAGACAGGTTTGACTTTATAAGGACCAAAACATTCTGGCTTTCAGAAACTCCTGAAACACCCGGCTCTCAAGCATGGGGAGCTAACCTCCCAAGGATTGTCACATGGGTGGAACTGAAGGACCGCAACACAGGAAAACATCTCTATTTTTTCAACACCCATTTTGCTCATGACTCTGACTCGGCAAGAATTATGAGTTCTTCATTGCTCCTGCACAGGGTTGATAGTATATCAGCTGGCTCCCCCTTTGTAATTACAGGCGATTTTAACATGACTCATTCCAGCAAGGGTTACTCAATTCTGACAGGACCTTATGAAAGCGTTCCACTGCTGCAAGACACTTATGTTGTTTCGGAAAGAGACCATACAGGCCCCGCCTATACTTTCAACGGCTTTTCAGATAAAGCAAGGGACGGAAGAATTGACTATGTTTTTGTCAGAAACGGAATACGAGTCCTTCGGCACAGAACTTTTATCATAAAGGAACACGGGATTTTTATTTCCGATCATTGGCCTGTAATGGCACTGATTGAACTTAAATAAGTAGTTTTACTATTTGCTGATCTGATTAATTTTATCTCATCAGGCAGTCTTTCTGTACTTTCTCACAGCAAACAGGGTAAAAAAGAAAGCTATTGCTATAAGTGACAACAACTCTGTCCGGATGTCACTCATATCCGATCCTTTTAACATTACCATACGGTTAATTCTTATAAGATATGCCACAGGATTGATCTTGTTGAAATATTGAGCCCATAAAGGCATGCTTTCATAAGGGGTGAAGATCCCGCTCATGAGTATGAAAATTATCATTATGAAAAATGCAACAAACATAAACTGCTGTTGACTTCTGGAGAAAGTTGAAACGAAAAGGCCAAGACCCAGTACTGCAACAAGAAATATGGCAGCGCAAAGAAACAGCAGAAGAAGGCTCCCTTCAAAGGGAATGTCAAACGCCAGCTTCCCTATGCTCAATCCCAAAGCAAGATCTATCAATCCGATTATAAGAAACGGCAGCATCTTTGCTGTTATAAACTGATATTTCCGTACTGGTGTGACATTTATCTGTTCAATAGTGCCGGATTCTTTTTCTTTCACAAGATTAAGGCCTGCAAGAAGAAATCCGATTGCAGTGACGAGTATTACCAGAACTCCCGGCATCATGTAATATTTATAATTCAGCATTTCGTTGTACCAGTATCTGTTGGTCACCTGGATTCGCTGAATATTGACCTGACCCTGCATGCCAGTTTTATTTAAAAGCAGTTCTTTATTGAAATCAGCTGTTATGCCGTTTAGATAGGCCCACGACAACTGGGCAGCCACAGCGTTGATTGCATTTATGGACGCCATTATTCCCGCAGGTCTCCCTGATGTGATGCTTCTGGAAAAACCGGCAGGAATTTCAAGCACAAGGTTGCACTTGTTGCTGTAAAGAAGATTTTCTGCCTCTGAACCGGAAAATGTCATGTAAGGTATTCTGAAAAAAGGCGAACCTTCAAGTTTACTGATAAGCGCTCGTGATTCAGCTGACATATCCTTGTCCACAAGACAGATTTTTAAATTCTTAATTTCAAACGTCACAGCCGGAACAAGAATAAGCATCTGAATTATCGGAACACCAAAAATTGCCCTGGAAATAAACTTATTCCTGAATATCTGGATAAATTCCTTTCTTATTAGAAATAAAATAGTTCTCATTATCTTTCACAATAACTACTGAAGCCTGATTTTAAACTTTCTTAAACTGAGACTTATAAACAGGACAGTCATGGCAAGGAGAATCAATGTCTCTTTCCATACAAAGCCAAAGCCTGTTCCTTTTATCATAATGTTTTTTATAATGACTATGAAATATCTTGGAGGCATCACAGCGCTGAGATAATTGTATATCTTGGGCATGTTTTCAATGGGGAAAATGAATCCTGACAGTAATACCGTGGGCAACATCATTCCGATCAGTGAGATAAAAATTGCCTGCTGCATGGTTGTTGAAACAGTCGAAATAAGAATTCCTGCTGAAAGAGCCATTAGTATATAAAGCATTGAGACAGCCAGAAGGAGCACATAACTGCCCTTGACAGGAAGGCCGAACACAAGCCATGACAGCAGGAGGATCATTATTACGTTAAATACTGAAAGGAAGAAGTAAGGAGTTACTTTTCCAAGAATAATCTGAATCGGTTTAAGAGGCGATACAAGAAGAACTTCCATAGTGCCGAACTCTTTTTCCCGGGTTATTGTAACTGAGGTCATAAGGGCACAGATAAGAATAAGGATAAGTGTGATTACACCCGGCACAAACATAAACTGGCTCTCAAGATTAGGGTTGTAAAGCATTTTTACTTCAGGGACTATAAGTGCCGCGGAAGCTGTCCCTGTCCGGCCAAGTTCAAGATTAAAACTGTTGACGATTGCCTGCAGGTAATTTGTCACAAGAGTCGCACTGTTTGGCTCTGAACCGTCAGCAATAATATTCACGCCGGCTTCCCCTTCGCGCATAAGATTCCTGCCGAATCCTTCTTCAAAAACAATAACGGCTTTAGTTGATCCTTTTTTAAAAACCCTGTCAATGTCTTTATAGCTATACAGATCTTCTGTTTTCCTGAAGAAACCTGAGGAGAGAATTTTTCCTGTGAGTCGTTTTGTTATTTCATCCCGGGAAAGATCCAGAACAGCGATTCCGGCATTTTTTATATCCGTCCTGACTGCATATCCGAAAATAAGTATCTGGGCTGCCGGGATTCCGAAGATGATAATAAGGGTCCGGAAATCCCTGAATATATGCAGGAATTCTTTCTTTACGAAGCCAAAATAGCGTCTCATAATTCAGTTTTTTAATGGCCTGGCTATCCTCACAAAAACCTGTTCGATGGTTTCAGCATTATATTGTTTTTTTAGGTTTTCAGGGGTGTCGATGGCGACAATTCTGCCTTCACTCATTATTGAAACCCTGTCGCAATATTCTGCTTCATCCATGTAATGGGTTGTAACAAAAATTGTAATCCCTTTTGATGCTGTTTCCCATATCATTTCCCAGAACTGCCGTCGTGTAACGGGATCGACTCCTCCGGTGGGCTCATCTAAAAAGACTATCCTGGGGTTGTGAATTATTGCAACAGAGAATGCAAGCTTCTGTTTGAGTCCGAGAGGAAGATCAACTATAAGCCTGGTTTCATATTCTTCAAAGCGGAGCTGTTTCAGAAGCTTGTTTTTACGTTCCCTGAGGCTTTGATTGTCAAGTCCGTAAATGCCTCCATACAGGACTATATTTTCGCTGACGGTGAGATCATCATACAGTGAAAACTTCTGACACATGTATCCTATGTTCTTTTTAATCTTTTCAGAGTCCTTACTGACATCATATCCTGCAACTGTAACCTCTCCCGAGGTTGGCTCCAGAAGGCCTGACAGAATCCTCAGAGCTGTTGTCTTGCCTGCTCCGTTTGCTCCCAGAAATCCGAAAATCTCACCCTCGTAAACTTCAAAACAAAGGTTATCGTTGGCAGTAAAGTTTCCGAACTTCTTCACCAGGTTTTTTACCGAAATGACTGATTTGCCTGTCATATTAAATTTTTCAGCTTTTCAAAATATTTGATCTGTATTTTTCTGGTCGCTGTTTTCCATGAGCTCCAGAAATCTGTCTTCAATTCCCGCCTTGGTTTCCTGTATGGTTACATCTGTCAGTCCGCATTTAATCAGATATTCTGATAATGAATTATCGTAAGAGTCCCCTTTGAAAGTTGTATGCACTGAATCACCGAAAGGAAAGGCAGTGACTGTTTCAGGATATTTTCTCAGCGCGTTGATAAGGCTGTACTTATCGCCTGCCCTGATTCTGAAGAGTCTGCGTGAAAAGCTGTCTCTTATTTTAAGCGGAGCATCAACTGAGAGAATTCTTCCGTTTTGAATCAGTGCTACTCTGCTGCATCTCATGGCTTCATCCATATATGGAGTCGATACAATTACAGAGATGCCGTATTCCTTTAAACGCTCAAGCATAGCCCAGAACTCTGTTCTTGACACTGCATCGACACCTGTAGTTGGTTCATCAAGAATCAGAAGCTTTGGCTTATGAATCAGTGCGCATGAGAGGGCGAGTTTCTGTTTCATGCCTCCTGACAGGTTACCTGCAAGCCTTTTTCTGAAAGGTTCAATATGGGAGTAAATATCAGCAATGAGGTAGTAGTTTTCTTCAACCGAAGCACCGAATACTGTAGCGTAAAACTTAAGATTCTCCTCAACTGTAAGGTCCTGATACAGGCTGAATCTTCCGGGCATATAGCCTATCTCCCGCCTGAGTGATTTAAAACCTGAAACGGAATCGAGACCGAGTACTTTCATAGATCCGCTGTCGGGCAGAAGCAGTGTGGCAATAATCCTGAAGAGAGTGGTTTTGCCTGATCCGTCCGGCCCGATGAATCCGAATATCTCATTCACGTTTACCTCAAACGAGACATCATAGAGGGCAGTTATGTTGCCAAATTTTTTACTGATATTCACCGATTCAATGACAGGTGCCATATTAGTTCCGGTTATTTTGTGAAAATTACTTCTCCGGGCATGCCTGCCTTGAGACTTCCGTCGTTTAACACATCAATTAGTACTGCATAAACCAGCAATACGCGTTCTTCCTTTGTCTGGATTATTTTCGGTGTGAATTCGGCTTTCTCTGCTATATGGCTAATGGTTCCTGAAAAGGTTTTGTAACCTTTTTTGCCGTCATCTGTCCTGACTGTACACTGTTCACCGATTTTTAATGAAGATATTATTGAACCGCTCACATACGCCCTGAGCTTTATGACAGACAGGTCTGCCACTTTAGCGACCGGCTTGCCTGCCACTGTCACTTCTCCTTCTTCTGCATATTTCTCGATAAGAGTACCTTTAATAGGGCTTCTTATGAAACACCTTGATATCTGTTCGTTGAGGGTTGCTTTTTTCGAACGGTAAACTTCAAGTTCAGCTGCAACAGAGGTTTTCTGTGTGTTGTTTGCTGCAATCTGTTTCTCAAGAACTGCCATCTGTCCTTTCAGGTCATCATACTGTTTCTGTGTGGCAGCATCATTCCTGAGCATGTTTTCTATCCGGGCAAGGTCGGTTTTAAGGTTTGATATCTGCTGGCTAATAATCTCGTTCTGAGCATTTATTGAAGAGACTTTAGTGCTTATGCTCCTTATCCCGGCATTAAGCTCTTCTTTCTGCAGATGAAAAACAGCAGTATCCACCAGGGCTATCAGGTCGTCCCTTTCAACAGGCATTCCTTCCTTGAAATTGAATTGCCTTATTTTTCCGCTTGTCTCTGACGAAACAATGACTTCAGTTGCTTCAAAATTTCCGTAAGCATCTGCCTGGTCGGCTTTCTCCCTGCATGCATATTGAAGAAGGAGTGCAAAAATTAATAATCCTTTCAGGGTTTTCATATTGTTGAAGTTGTGTATTAATAATATTTGACCGGTTTAATAAATCATTCCAGATCCTGACCGCTTATGTTAAGGCACTGGATTTTTGTCATTGCCAGGTTTATTTTATGTATTTCATGGTTTAGAACAGCCTGCTGTTCGCTGTTTATTTCATTTAACAGCTCAGTGGCAGTGATGGTGCCGTTTTCAAATTTTGATTCAGCCGCAGAAGTGATTCGCTTTCTTATATTTATAAGCTCAATATCTGATTTAATTAATGATTCAAGGTTCCGGACCTCGGCATTTTTCACTTCAAGTTGTCTCAGCAGGTTATCAGATAAATCTTCCTTTCGTTTCTCAATTATTTTTTGCTGAATGGAGATTATTTGTTTTTCATTCCTTGCCTTGTTCCAGTCAAAAATATTCCATTTGATACCTGCTCCGAGAATATAATAGGTGTCAAATTCATCCTTAAAAAAGTTATTCCCGGGAGGGTTACCATATCCAAGTGTGGCAAAGCCAAATGCTTTTGGCATCCGACTGCTCTTTAGCGCTTCCAGACCTGCAGTGAGCTGTTCTTTCTTCAGTTCGAGCAATTCAAGCTCCGGCCGCGATAGTTCAGCGTCCAATTCTTCAGGTATATCTGGAATCATCAGCTTTGTTCCTGAATCAATTTCGGTTCCGGTCAGATCTTCAAGCATATTTACATAAGCTTCCCTTCTTATTTCAGTCTCGGCAATCTGCTGGTTCAGTTTAATTTTCTCCGAGGCAAGAACATCAATGTCCGATTTCAGTATCATGCCGTTACTGAGCGCTGACTGCATGGCCGAAATACGTTTTTCAAGGGTTTCAAGAAAAGTTCCAAGTAATTGTTTCTGATGTTCGAGGAGTATTATTGTGAAGTAACAGGCAGTCACCTGATCACGCAGTTTGTAAAGATCAGTTTCTGCCTGTTTTTCATTCAGTTTAAGGTTTGTTTGTTCAATTTTTCTTGCGCTTTTAATTGCCCCGCCGTCAAAAATCACCTGGTTAATATCGAGAGTAACCTTGTACTGGTCATGGGGCATGGGCTTAATTGCATCTGCAATGCCCGGAACTGGTATGGTTCCAAGAGCATTTTTCAGGTCAATGACTGAAGAGTTGTAAATTACACTTCCGTTTGCATCAAGAGTCG
The DNA here is from genome assembly GCA_013314865.1 of Bacteroidales bacterium. Lineage (GTDB taxonomy): Bacteria > Bacteroidota > Bacteroidia > Bacteroidales > VadinHA17 > LD21. The sequence goes on from JABUEV010000114.1 coordinate 6,810, forward strand.
GCAGCCATCCTTTCAACAGGTTACGGTCTCTTAACTGCCAGATATCTGAGTAATTTTCTTTTTCTGTCGCAATTGCTGACGCTACAGCGGCTCTGTCCCAGCATTCCTTAAGCGAGACTGTTTTCTGAGCCTCTGCGACAGGACTGAGCATTAATGCTGTCATGCATAAAATGATATAATTTATCTTCATTATATTTTGTGTTAAAATGTTAACAATAAGATTTTTCTATCCAAACTTTTAAACCACAAACCATAAACTCCAAACCCTAAACCCTATTATTTTTCAGGGCGTTAAGAACAAAATCAGCAACAAATGATTTTCTCTCCTCAATAAACCGGTTAAAGTCAAGTCCCAAATTTTCAAACAATACTTCAATCACTCCTCTTGCCGCAAACGGGAAAATACTGAGTGCTGCAATAGAGATCATTAATTGCGGAAGGCTTTCTTTTGTTACACCAAACCTGTTGAGCTCCTCTTTATGCTGATCATAAAGAAGATTATAAAGTTTATCCAGTTCAATATT
>JABUEV010000115.1 GCA_013314865.1 Bacteroidales bacterium
TCGGGTTAATGCTTTCCACCGGTTTGTTTTCAGCCGGAGGCGGGGGAGGAGGGGGAGGTGTAACGTTTTCAGGTGTTTTTTCAGTGTTCAGCATAAAAGTAATCGGGACCATATACCATACGGGAACCGGAACTCCACCCTGTTTACCGGGGCTGAATGACGGAAGTGAGTTCACCACTCTCAGGGCCTCTGCATCCAATAAAGGATCAACTCCTTTAAGAACAGAAGAATTACCTACAGTGCCGTCAGCATTAACAGTAAACCTCACAATAACTCTGCCCTGTATACCCTTCTCCTTTGCCTCGGCAGGATAGGTGGTATTTTCGGCGATATACTTCAGTAGAGATAGATCACCGCCAGGGAACTGGGGCATCTCTTCGACAACCACATACGTCTGTACATCCCCTTCACTGGTTTTTATTGTTTCAGCAGGGATTGGCTCTATTGGGGGCTCAAGGAGAATTCCGTTGCTTTTTTTATCGCATGAGGAGATAAAATACAAAGCAGCTGCCACTACAGGCAAAACAAGAAAGATTTTCAGGTTTGCCATCGATCCTGTGCGTTCTTTCGTCATCATGATCATTCGTTTTTTTATTAGTGAAGGGTAGGAAAAACTGTCGGTAACACGGAAAGCTTTTGATTTAAACACCTGGCTAAGCAGAAGGGTCTGATAGCTGAGAGGATGAATACCTGAACTCAGACATCCTTCATCTGCCTGGTATTCATGAATTTCCCTTAGAGATCTTTCAAATAGATAAATAAATGGATTAAACCACTGGAAAGCCTTAATTAATTCAATGATTATAATATCAATAAAGTGATACCTCGTGAGGTGATTTTTTTCATGCTTAATGATTTCGTCAGCTTCGGCTCCTTCTAGCCGTTCGTTGATAAATATATACCCTAGAGCAGAGAATCCTGGTGTTTCAAATCCTTTGAAGAAAACAATTCCTTCCGCATTGCTCCTGTTTCTCGAAACAAGGTAAAGCAGATATACAATATCCACGATTAGTTTCAGCAATACGACAGCCACTCCTGATAAATAAATAAATAAGAGAGCCCTCTGGTATCCTTCTAATTGCGGAGCCTTGTTTGCAGTGTCTTCTGCAGACTGTGAGCCGGATATAAGGATGTCTGAAAGACTGATTCCGAATACCTGAGGCACTTCCATTGCCTTCAATCCTGGAATGGTAAATACAGGCAGTATCAGGGCAGTAATCAGTGATCCCATGATAAAAATTCTGTTTCGGATGTATTGTGTGTCACGGGATAAAAACAGCCTGTAAACGAGATAAAATCCCGCCAGATAAATGGCCGTTTTAAACATATATACAATAACCGGACTCATTTGATTTCTTTTTGTTTTTTCATTTCTTTCTCCATAATCTTCATAATTTCTTCCATCTCCTTCACTGAGATCTTTTTTTCGCGTGCGAAAAAGCTTACCATCTTACCGAAAGAGTTGGAAAAATAATTGCCGATAAAATTGCTGAGATGGATTTTTGAGTACTCGTCTTTTGATATCAGCGGATAATATTCATGAGTGCGTCCGTAAGCCTTGTGGCTCACAAATCCTTTATCCTGGAGTATACGTACTATGGTACTGACAGTGTTGTATGCAGGTTTGGGATTGTCAAAATGTTCGAGGATATCTTTGACGAATCCCTTTTTAATTTTCCATAAGACCTGCATTACCTGTTCTTCTGCCCTGGTTAGTTCTCTCATACTTCTTGAAATTTGATTATTATTCGAGTTTTTTGAATATTTTCTTTAAAGTCTCAAAAGCAAATATAAAACGAAAAAATTAGTTATCCAACTAAATTATTAATTTTTTTCCTGAAACCTGCATTTTTTTACACCATTTAACATAATAAACTCACAGAATGGGAGTTATTACCGTTAGACCTGTCCGGGTCAGATGCCTGCAATATTTCCATAAGAAATAGAAGGAAAATGGATGCTGCAGATACTACCGGTCAGGCCACCGAATCTGATGAAGATTTTGAAATGACGGAGTGGAATGTTGTCGGAAAAATAGTGTATTTTTAGTTCGTGAAGAAAATGAAAGTCAGATTGCAGGTAACAATTACAGAAAATGAAGCTTAGCATTATAAGGGAAAATTTGAGGATTTCGCTGAGAGCTATCAGGTCGAACAGGATAAGGACAATACTTACGATATGCATTATAGCATTTGGTATAATGGCTCTGGTAGGGATTCTCACAGCCATTGATGCCATAAAATCATCGCTTACCTCCCAGTTTACAATGATGGGAGCTAATTCTTTCTCAATCACTTCCAGGGGGATGAACATTGAGATTGGGAACAGCAGGGTAAGGGCGCGGAATTATTCACGAATTTCATACAGGGAGGCGATCGCATTTAAGCAGAGGTTTGAAGAACCTGCTTGGGTTTCAGTTTCTTTCAATGCGACCGGAATGTCGACGGTAAAATATGGCAGTGAGGAGACAAATCCGACTGTCAGTCTTACAGGAGTGGATGAAAACTATCTTGCGGTATCGGGTTACGAGATTGAATCAGGAAGAAATTTCAGTCCTGAAGAAATACGGCTTAACATGCACTATGTGATACTGGGTTCTGAGGTTGCAAAGGATCTTTTTCCTTCCGGAGTTAGCCCACTTGACAGGGAGGTCACTGTTGCCGGCTTAAAACTAAAGGTAGTGGGTGTATTAAAAAGCAAGGGAGCAAGTCAGGTAAGCAGTGATGCAATATGTCTTATGCCTGTCACCACAGCGCGGATGTATTTTTCAAGGCCTAACATGTCATTCAGAATATCCGTTATGCCCTTCAACCCGGTGAATCTTGATGTTATGATTGGTCAGGCTGAGGCACTTTTCAGGGTGATAAGGAATCTTGATCCGCGGGATGAATCGGATTTTAACATAACAAAGAGTGACACAATTCTTAATCTTCTGCTCGAGAACATCAGGTATGTCACTCTTGCAGCCACCCTGATAGGAATCATAACTCTGTTTGGTGCTGCTGTAGGACTCATGAATATAATGCTTGTTTCGGTAACAGAGAGAACAAGGGAAATAGGTGTCAGGAAGGCAGTGGGAGCAAAGCCCAGGACTATAAAATATCAGTTTCTGTTTGAATCGATCATGATTGGTCAGCTTGGCGGCGCGCTTGGCATTCTGCTGGGCGTACTGGCGGGAAATGGTGTTTCATCGATGTTGAGAACCAGCTTTGTGATACCCTGGTTCTGGGTTTTCACAGGTGTTGTGGTGTGCTTTATTGTGGGAGTTGCATCGGGGTATGCTCCGGCACTTAAAGCAGCAAATGTTGATCCCATAGAGGCATTAAGATATGAATAAAACTTAATACAATGGAAAAGAAGGTAATTCACGAGCCCCTTAAAAATTGTCCGGGTATCTTTTTCTATCCTGAAAACAATTATCTTGAAATAAAGGGGCGGTCAATACCCGAGGATCCTGAAATGTTCTACAGGTGTCTTGACAGTTGGGTATCGGATTATTTTTCTGCCAACCGGACATTGAATGTCAAAATACAGCTTGAATATATAAACAGCAGTTCGGCCAGGCTGATGTATGAATTTCTGTATAAGCTGAAGGGATTCTACCATTCAGGGAAACAGGGCAAAATAAAATGGATCTGCGAACAGGATGATGATGAAATGCGGGAACTGGGAGAAAACTACCGTGATTCCACGGGAGTTCCGGTGGAAATAGAGGTGCTCCAGTAAAAAATCAACCACGGTGTTTAAGCCGCATAAAATCAGTTTTAGAATCTTCTGCTGCTTTAAACCCCGTGGTCAATTATCTTCTGTAATTCCTTAAAGGGAATATCCGGAATGAAAAGTAAGAACTCTCTTATTTCTTCATTACAAGAGGAATAAGGTCAACCACCCTGCATGAATAACCCCATTCGTTATCGTACCAGGAAAGCACCTTAACCATTTTGCCGTTCACCATAGTGCTGAGGGAGTCGAATATTGATGAAGCGGTGGTGTGGATTACATCAACCGAAACGATAGGATCTTCGCAATATTCAAGGATTCCTTTCATTGGTCCTTCAGCTGCCTTTTTCATAGCGGCATTTATTTCTTCTTTGGTAGCTTCCTTTTTCAGAACTGCAACTAGGTCAACAAGCGAACCGGTCGGGGTGGGGACTCTTACTGCAATGCCGTCAAGTTTTCCTTTCAGTTCGGGTATTACCTTACCGACAGCTTTTGCAGCTCCTGTGGTTGTGGGGATCTGTGAAACAGCTGCGGAACGGGCACGCCTCAGGTCCTTATGGGGAAGATCAAGTATTCTCTGGTCGTTCGTATATGAGTGGATTGTGGTCATATAACCAATTTCGATCCCGAAGTTGTCGTTGAGAACTTTTACAACCGGTGCAAGACAGTTTGTAGTGCAAGATGCATTTGACACACACTGGTGTTCTGGCTTAAGGGCATCCTCGTTAACGCCTATTACTATCATTGCGTCAATAGTATCTTTTGCCGGCACAGTAAGTATAACCTTTTTTGCACCGTTCTTAAGGTGATCTCCATAACCTCCCTTAGGGCTCTCTTTGGAGGTGAATACTCCGGTAGATTCAATTACAACGTCCGGTGTGGTTACCCAGGGAATTGAGGCAGGATTTTTCTCGGAATGAACTCTGACCTTCTTTCCGTTTACAATAAGATTTTCGGCGTCATATGTAACCCCGGGAAACTTACCCTGAGTTGAATCGTATTTAAGCAGATGGGCGAGAGTCATGGTATCTGTCAGGTCGTTTATACCTATGATCTCCAGATTTTCTTTTTCAAGGGCAATTTTAAATACATTACGGCCTATTCTGCCAAAGCCATTAATCGCTACTTTAATTTTTGACATAATTATAGGGTTTATTGGTTAATAAATCGAGCCCCCAAAGATAACATTTTTATTGCAAATGACAAGACTTAATAAACCACCTGTGTATTCCTTCTCCTGAAAAGGTTTGAAAGCTTGTTTGATTCCGGATTAAGAGGATCGATAACTATGCCAAATCTGTAACTGGCGAATAAGGAGAAGTATATTGATTTGTTATCGGCAGTGGCCATTATGGGTATCTCTTTCAGGAATGCGTTTATCTGGGCGCCTATTTCGATGGCATGAATCATTTTTTCTTCCTTGCTGTATTCAAAGTTGAAGCCACCTTTTGCAAATAACCCGGGTTGAAGTTTCAACTCATCAAATCCTTTAAAAAATGAGGCGCGGCTGTAAATATCATAAGGCTGATGAATTGTGACGTCAAATTTTTCGTCTACAATTTCAAACTGTGTAAGGTCGAGTGTGAGAGGACGGAGTATTCTGTAATAAACAGGTTTGTAGAGGGCTAATGCCGGTCCTGCCGAATAAAAATATCTGACAGCAACCCCTCCCAGGTCAGCTTTTTTGAACATTTCGTGCTGCCGGCCTATGCTTGCCCGGAGATAAAAAACCGAGTTAAGCTTACCGAAGACAAATGATCCGGCCTGATTATAATAGCTTGATTGTCTGTATTCTTTTGGATGTCTGAGAGTTCCGGCTTCAACTTCAAAATAACGCTTGTTGAGGAAATTTATCCTTCGGGCATCGCGGTAACTGATCCCCATTCCGTTTGTATTCAGAAGTATTCCAAAAGACCTTTCATTGCGGAAAAATATCTTTTGCTGTTCGTCAATTTCACCTTGCGCAAAAAGCGATTGCCCGCAGAAAGCAATTAAAGAAAAAACAATAAGCAGCTTTTTCATTACGGCTGACTTATTTACAGTAAGATTGATGATTAAAACAAAAAATCAGCCGTTATAATCTGTCTGTTCAGTTTCGGCCTTGCTGTAGGCAGGGCATACCTGGTTATTGCACGCACTGACAAACAAAGCAATAGCAAAAATAACGGCAAGGATAACTGTAATCTTCTTCATATTATAACAACTTGATCAAAGTACAAAAGTAATCTATTCAGTTTAAAAACAATCTTTATGCCAGAAATTTCAGTCTACGGCCCTGAAATTTTCAACAACTGCTTTTAAGAATCATACATATAAATGTAAATTTGCTGTCAATTATTGTCTTATGAGCAATTTATTTTTGATATTTTCATCTGTTTTCGCTTAAAAGACACTTCACTTTATTCATAATCTTTTAAAAATTTTCTAACAATATCTGATCGGAAGTAATTTATAACAATAATTTTACACGTTTTTTTAACCAAACAAATTCATGTTTGTTATTCTGTTAAACAATTAACAGATATGAATATCATAATTAAAATATCGCTGATAATTATTTTTTTTTGGAATATGAATGACAAATTATTATCACAGGGCAATCTTCCCTACAATGATCTTAATGAAAATGAATCTTATGTGATCAACAGGAAGGGTACTGAGGCTCCCTTTACAGGAAAATACACCAGCCACAAAGAAAAAGGAACCTATATCTGTAAGAAATGCGGCTCTGCTCTCTATTACTCTGATTTTAAGTTTCAGTCCGACTGTGGCTGGCCCAGTTTTGATGATGAGATAAAAGGTGCCGTCAAACGCTTTCCCGATCCTGACGGATTCAGGACTGAGATAGTTTGCGCAAGCTGTGGTGCACATCTGGGCCATGTCTTTACAGGCGAGATGCTCACTCCAAAGAACCTCAGGCATTGTGTAAATTCCGTTTCCCTTGACTTTGTGCCGGCCAGGCTTGATCCGGGAAGGTATGGTACTGCTTTGTTCGCCGGAGGATGTTTCTGGGGTGTGGAATACTTCCTTCAGAAAGAACCAGGGGTTATGAGCGTCACTTCAGGATATACCGGAGGTCACGTTAAAAATCCTTCCTATAAAGAAGTATGTACAGGTAAGACAGGACATGCAGAGACAGTAAAAGTCATTTTTGACCCTGATAAAACTTCATACGAAAAACTGCTCAGGTTGTTTCTGGAAATACATGATCCTACCCAGTTGGGAGGCCAGGGTCCAGATATAGGAGATCAATACCGTTCCGAAATATTTTATCTTAATGAGGAGCAAAAAAAGATTGCGGAAAAAAATATTAAAATTCTGAAGGATAAAGGATTTAAAGTAGTAACAGCTGTTACCAGGGCATCTGAATTTTACCCTGCTGAAGACTATCATCAGGATTATTACTTCAAAACAGGAAAGCTTCCATATTGTCACGGATATACTAAAAGATTTTAAGACAGTTTCAAATTTTTTTGAAAAACTTTTTGAAAAATAAGGCAAACAGTTAACTTTAGCGGGTTATTTGTTTTCCTTATTACATGAATCTATTTAAATCCGGTGGTAATTCTGCCAAGAACAGGAGAGGGAATTTCTGGCTTATTATTTT
>JABUEV010000116.1 GCA_013314865.1 Bacteroidales bacterium
CTGGGCTGATGTTGAAGGTGAATATGATGCTGAAACAATGCCCTATATGGTCAACGGGGGCAAGTATTCATACTTTTCATCAATAGTTACCCGGGAACTGGATAAGATTATCAACATTCCGGTTTTGAAAAATGCAGGCGCATCAATAACCAATGCGATGAAAAATCTTGCATTCGGCTCGGTTTCCAATACCGGAAGACTTCATGCCAGGCTGTGGAATGAAACATGTGCCGAAGTTTGCGCTTTTGCTCCCCTTCGTGACAAGGTGGTGCTGAATATATGCGATGGACTGAGAGGCTGTTTTAACGGTGGCCCTGCCGCCAACCCGCAGTTTATCTGTAACTATAACACATTATTGGTTTCATCTGACCCGGTAGCTATGGACAGAATAGCCTATGACATCATAGCTGAAAAAAGAATTGCAGAAGGAATCCAGAAAACACCAACACCTGAAGTTCTGACCTTCCTTTCCATTGCAGAAAAGCTCCGGCTCGGAATTGCTGACAGGAACAGGATTGAACTTAAAATCAATGATATGGGATAATGGCACAGAGCACACTTGTCCTCCTAAGCCTTGGCGTAGGAGGAGGGCACAGGGAGAATAAGATTCCAAGATTCCAAGATTCCAAGATTCCAAAATTCCAAGATTCCAAGATTCCAAGATTCCAAGATTCCAAGATTCAATGATTCCAAAATTCAAAGATTCAAAACTTGCATAACCTGCAAAACCTGGATAACCCCAAAACCCGTCCCGATGCTTCGGTCGGGCCTGCCCTGACAAACGAAGTTTCGTCAGCGGCCTGCCCTGACAAACGAAGTTTCGTCAGCGGCCTGCCCTGACAAACGAAGTTTCGTCAGCGGCCTGCCCTGACAAACGAAGTTTCGTCAGCGGCCTGCCCTGACAAACGAAGTTTCGGCAGTGGATTTCGTCCTGCTTCGCAGTCCTAAACAGGACTGCAAGACCGCAAGACTGCAAGACTGCACGACTCATAATTTTAAGACCATGAAAAGTAAAAGACTCATATCACTAATTACCTTAACCTGTCTGACATTAATTATTGAAGCCCAGCTTCCTGAGAATTTTCCGATTATTTCTGAAGGGGAAATTGAAGGAGCTGAAATTATACGATCGCGTACCTTTTCCGGTTCAGCTTTGTACGGATACATGAATGGAGGAGCAGAACTATACCATGAATATGGATTTTCCGATGCAGTGATAACAGAACTCTCAGCCGGTACCGGGAAATATAAGGTTGAGGTGTTCAGAATGAAGAACCCTGAATCAGCATTCGGTATCTTCTCTGTATCACATTACAAATGCATCGATTCACCCTTTGACTGGAAATATTCCTGCCGTGCAAAATATCAGCTGCAGGTTTGCAGAGGCAGTTATTATATCAGTGTCATTAACAGCAATGGAAACAAGGCAGACAGCCTGGCCTCAATGAAGATTGCCAGGCTTCTGACGGAAAAGATCAAAGACAATGATTTTGACATCACAGCCTTCACCCGTGGTTATAGTGACGATTTGTCAAAGGAAAGCGTTATCCTTGCAAAAGGGAGACTTGGAATTGTTAACGGATCTCCCGACCTGGAAGATTATTTCCGAGGCGCGGAAAATTTTACTTTAGTAGTTTTAAAAAGACCTGACAGGAAAGTTCTCTCGGTAAGGTTCTCTGATCCTGAGTCGCTTTCAAAATTTACTGGGATGCACAACTGGAACAATCTTCAGATAACTTCAGATGGCATAAAGGCACCATCAGGGGAAATAATTAAAAGATTTACGGAGAATCATTTAATAATCGAAATTCCTCTGTGACTTTTATCACAGAAGGTTGCTCCCATTTTTGTAGTTTTGTCAAAAAATATCATTATGGAAATTTTCAAACCAATTAACCTTCAAAGTGATACTGAAAAACCTAATGTTGAAAATGTTGAGCGTGTAAGGTGTCTCATTATAGGTTCCGGTCCTGCAGGTTACACTGCGGCTATTTACACTGCAAGAGCCAACATGAAACCGGTACTTTACACCGGAATGGAAATGGGAGGCCAGTTGACCACAACCACCGAGGTGGAAAATTTTCCGGGATATCCTGACGGGGTCACCGGGCATCAGATGATGGAGGACTTCAAAAGGCAGGCCGAAAGGTTCGGAACAGATGTCCGTTTTGGTGTGGCAACTGATGCTGATTTCTCCGGAAAAATCCTGAAGGTTGAAATAGACGGAAATAAAATAATTGAAGCTGATACTGTTATAATTGCAACTGGTGCTACTGCAAAATATCTTGGCATTGAAGCAGAGAAAAAGTATGCCGGAATGGGTGTTTCTGCCTGTGCTACCTGTGACGGATTCTTCTACAGGGGCAAGGATGTCGCTGTTGTAGGCGGGGGCGACACTGCAGCCGAGGAGGCTACTTATCTGGCCGGTCTATGCAATAAAGTTTACATGATAGTCAGGAGAAATGTGCTGAGGGCATCAAAGGCAATGCAGGAAAGAGTCTTTAAAACACCGAATATCCAGATTCTCTGGGAACACCAGGTAGTCGACCTGTTTGGCGAAAATGGTGTTGAAGGTGCTGTTCTTGTGAAAAAGAAAGGGACTCCTGAAGAAGAGATTGTTAAAATCAAAATTGACGGTCTGTTTCTTGCCATCGGTCATACCCCGAATTCCCAGGTTTTTAAGAAATATATAGATACGGACGAAACCGGGTATATTAAGACCATACCCGGGACAACAAGGACCAACATTCCCGGAGTATTTGCTGCCGGAGATGTCCAGGATCCGAGATACAGGCAGGCGGTTACGGCAGCCGGATCAGGATGCATGGCTGCTATTGATGCTGAGAGATACCTTGCCGAAAGAGAATAAGATAAGTGTTGTTTTGATGCCTTTTTTAATATATTCTGAATTAATGAATATGACTTCCGGAGGAGAACAGAATGAAGACATTTAAAAAGAGTTTCCGCATCTATGCTGAACCGTCAGATGTATATTCAGCATTAACAAATCCGTTCACCATCGAACTATGGTCGGGCTATCCTGCAGTCATGTCTGAAGAACCGGGTAGTGAATTCTCACTTTGGGATGGTGATATTTCTGGCCGCAATATTGAATTTGAGAAGGATAAAAAGATTGTTCAGGAATGGTATTTTGGTGACCGGAAGGAAAAATCAATTGTTACCATTTCGATAAAACCGGAGGGAGAAAAATCCCTGGTGACCGTTGAACAAACAAATGTTCCGGATGATGATTTTGAAAATATTTCTGAAGGGTGGAGGGAGTATTACATGGAAGCAATAAATGCATTCTTTAATCCTGATTTTTGAAATCATGCAGATGAAGGGCAATTATTTTTCCCTTTCCTTTACCATTGTCTCTCTTACATCCTCTATTATTGAAGTAAGCAGATTTGCAGTCCCTTTATAGCATAATGATTCAGCCGATTCCTGAACACGCTGGTTCCATTCTCCTATCCAGGGAAGCATATATCTTTCAGTAAACCTTATTATCTGGTTCCGCATTTCATTCCTGCATGGCTCGTCATCAAGAGAATTGAGTTTATCAATCATCTTTGTGAGAAAGAGAACCTCAATGCCAAGATGATCATCCGATAGTTTTATCCTTAGTTTGGGATTCCATCCGTATGCATCATAGAGATCCTTTAATTCTTTCCTGATTCTGTCTTTTTCTTCCTGATTTTCTGTAAAATGTGATGCCAGCAGAGGAATTGAGAATGAATTCATGCCAAATAATCTCTGGTATTCTTTTTTTAGGGTTACAGCACACAATGTCTGATCCTTGCATGATTCCCTCAACTGGGCCATAGCTGTTATAAATCTGGGATTATTGCTCATTAAAGGCATTCTTTTCAATAGCCCTTTTTTCCAGAAATCTGTAACACATTCGTCAGTAGGTTCGTATGTAACCATACTTCCGGCAAAATAGAGAAGATAATTGTAGCCCTTCAGCAAATTGTTCGTTCCTCTGTTAAGTTGATTCAGCAGCATCAGTCAATATTAAAAAAAAAATCAGGATGAAATGTCATCCTGATAATAAACTTCCGAAAAAAGGAATTGTTCAAATTTTTTTTTCTGTTATTCGATTTTTACCTTTCCAAGTTTTGAGAAATCAGCAATTTCATGAGGATATTCGTCATTATCTACTTTTCTCTTAATTTCCCTGAAAGCTTTTATTGTATATTCAACATCCTCAAGTGTGTGAACTGCTGTAGGTATTATTCTGAGCATAACAACATCCCTCGGTACTACAGGATAAATGACAACTGAGCAGAAGATTCCGTAGTTTTCTCTAAGGTCATAAACAAGCTGTGATACCACTGAAACATCGCCCTTAAAGAATACCGGTGTTACAGGTGATTCAGTTTTTCCGAGGTCAAGACCGGCTTCCCTCAAACCGCTTTGCAATGCTCTGACTATTGTCCAGAGTTTTTCACGGTATTCAGGATGTGCTTTGATAAGTTCGAGTCTCTTTATTGCTCCAAGGGTCATAGCCATTGGGAGGGCTTTTGCATATATCTGTGAGCGAAGATTATATCTCAGGTAGTCTATTACATCCTTTGTACTCGCCACAAAGCCTCCTATCCCTGCCATGGATTTTGCAAAGGTTGCAAAGTAAACGTCAATTTTATCCTGAACTCCAAAGTGTTCGCCCGTACCCCTTCCATTAGGTCCCATTGTCCCGAATCCATGAGCATCATCTACAAGAAACCTGAAATTATATTTCTTTTTAAGTTCAGCAATTTTATCCAGCTTGCCAAGGTCACCTGCCATACCGAAAACTCCCTCGGTGATTACAAGAATTCCTCCGCCTGTCTCTTCTGTCAGTTTTGTGGCACGCTGAAGCTGTTTCTCACAATTTTCAATATCATTGTGAGGGAATACAAATCTTTTTCCGAAATGGAGTCTTAAACCATCCATTATGCAGGCGTGCGACTCTGAATCATACACTATCACATCGTGCCTGTCAACCAGTGCATCAATAATTGATACCATTCCCTGGTATCCGTAGTTTAAGAGGTAAGCATCTTCTTTCTGTTCGAACTCGGCTGCCATCTTCTCAAACCGTTCATGATTTGTTGTATGGCCCGACATCATTCTTGCCCCCATGGGATATGCAAGTCCGTATTGCCTGGCATACTCTGCATCAGCCGCCCTCACCTCAGGATTGTTGGCAAGCCCCAGATAATTGTTCAGACTCCATGTAAGAACCTCTTTTCCTCTGAATTTCATTCTTGGAGCAATCTCTCCTTCAAGCTTCGGAAACATGAAATAGCCGTGAGCAATATCAGAATACTGACCCAGTTCTCCCCTTCGCGTCTTAATTTTATCGAAAATATCCATGATAAATGTTAATTTGTTTGATGGCGTAAAAATAAAGATAAACATGTATTACCTAATACCTATTTATACCCAATTTATGAAATGGTTAGAGGTTCTGGTCTGATCATATTTTTTTATTGTTATATGTGATTGAAAAAAAATAACTAATTTTGCGCAACATTTCCGGGTATGAGGGTTAAGACAATAGTTACAATCTTACTGACTGCATTTCTTGCCGGCTCATGCGGCGAATACGGCAAACTGCTGAAAAGCACCGATTATGATTTGAAGAAAACCAAGGCAAAAGAGTATTTTGAAGCAGGAAAATATGTAAAAGCCACAGAATTGCTTGAGCAGATATTGCCGCGATTCAGGGCATCTGCTGACGCCGAGGAACTCAACTGGATAAATGCACAGAGTTATTACGGAATGAGGGATTACATGATGGCCGGCAGTTACTTTTCAAGCCTTGTTGAACAGTATCCTTTCGGAAAATATGCTGAGGAGGCATCATTCATGGCATCAAAATGCAACTACAACCTTGCCCCGAGAGCCGCACTTGATCAGGAATATTCAAGAAACGCAATCGAGGGATTCAGACTCTATATTACCCGTTATCCTTCAAGCCCCAGGGTGGAGGAAGCAAAATTATATATAAAGGAACTCGAGGAAAGACTGGTTGAAAAATCTTATCTCAACGCCAGGCTTTATTATGATATGAAACAGTACAGGGCAGCTATAGTGGCACTTACCAACAGCCTTAAGGAATACTCTGATTCCAGATACAGGGAAGAAATGATGTTTCTTAAGCTTAATTCACTCTATCTGTATGCTGTCAACAGCCTGGCGGCAAAGCAGAAGGAAAGATATCAGGATGCACTGGATGACTACTATTCATTCATTGAGGAATATCCGAAAAGCAAATATTCAAGGGAAGTAAGAAAAATTTACCTCGATACAGCGAGATTCTTAAAAATTGATATAAAGGATAATTTGGTTAATTTACAATAAACAGATGGATTACAGAAAATCAAACGCACCAATCACTACTGTTACTCGAAATGTTGATGAACTTTCAAAACAAACCGGTAATATTTATGAGTCGGTTATAATAGTGTCAAGAAGAGCTAACCAGATAGCAGTGGAAATGAAGCAGGAGCTTAACAAAAAGCTGGAAGAGTTCGCATCTTATACTGATAATCTGGAGGAAGTGTTTGAAAACCGTGAACAGATCGAGATTTCAAAATTCTACGAGAGGCTCCCTAAGCCAACACTCATAGCTCTTCAGGAATTTCTGGAAGGCAAGATATTCTACAGAAACCCTGAAAAGGGAACAGCGAGAACAAAAACAACCGGTTAATGCTGAAAGGCAAAAACATATTAGTTGGCATTACAGGTGGCATTGCAGCCTATAAAACTGCTTCCGTTGTCAGACTGCTGGTAAAGGAGGGTGCAAATGTGAAGGTCATTATGACAGAGCATGCAAAGGAGTTTATTACACCTTTAACTATGGCAACCCTCTCCCGAAATCCTGTCTATTCAGGTTTTTTTGACCCTGAAGACGGAAGCTGGAACAGTCACGTGGATCTTGGTTCATGGGCTGATCTCTTTCTCATTGCTCCTGCAACTGCCAATTCTATGGCAAAAATGGCAAACGGAATAGCTGACAACCTTTTACTGACGACTTATTTGTCAGCCCGCTGTCCGGTATTTATTGCTCCTTCAATGGATGTTGATATGCTAAAACACCCCGCCACCGAGCGGAACATAACTATTCTCAAGTCAAACGGCTGTCACGTTCTCGACCCTGCATACGGTGAACTTGCAAGCGGCCTTTCAGGAAAAGGCCGGATGGCCGAACCGGAAGAAATAGTCGGGGAGATTAAAAACTTCTTTAAAAAAAAAACTATAAACCTCTGATCGGCAAGAGAGTCCTCATAAATGCAGGACCTACCCGGGAACCAATTGACCCTGTACGGTTCATAA
>JABUEV010000117.1 GCA_013314865.1 Bacteroidales bacterium
ATAAGCTGAGTAGCCGGCAATCCTGTTCATATAGCTTCTCGACTGGTCAACTGCAAGGATTTCCTCAACATTTCTTATAACTTCATCATAATCGCCTGCATAGAACAAGGATGTCACATATCTTATTTTTGCCGGTATGTTGCCTGCTGTGAGATCAAGATATTTTTTGAAATAATTTTTCGACTGTTCAACTCTTCCTGCGCGCCAGTAAAGTTGTCCCAGCTCTCTGTAGGCAGGAGCATAATTCTCGTTAAGCTTTATTGCTTCTTCAAAGAACGGAATTGCCGATTGCAGTGCCCGGCTCTTGGCATAAACATACCCGATTTTCATGTTTGCAGTTGGGGACTGCGGATCAGCAAACTGTGCCAGATTGTAATTCTTTATGGCATTGGATCCGTCATTGAGAAGCATATAAATATCACCTGTGATAAGATATATATCCGGATTTTTTGGATCAATCTTCACAGCTTCCCTGAGAAGGGGAAACGCAAGTGAAGTGTCAACCTGGTTGTCTTTGATATATGATTCCGCTATCTTGGCCAGGGCATATGCATAATCCTTAGCTGGCGGACTAATCTTTTTGATCTTCTTATAAGGAAGTAGGAAACTCCGGGCTTTTGCTCTCATTTCGTTGGCTGTCTTATCATCACCCAGATAGTAAGCCACTTTTGCGAGTCCTACATAATTCAATGGATCATTCGGATTGGCACTTACTCCCTTTTCAAATACTTCTTTAGCAGCTTTTGTTGCCACCACAAGAGAGTTGGATATTGTGTCGTTGAAATATTCAAGAAGATGATTTTCACCGAGATAAAAATAGTATTTACTGTTATTAGGCTCTTTCTTTATTAGTGCATTTAAAGCTTCAGCAGCCTTGTCAAATTGTTCACTTCTTGTGAGCTGTATCGCTGAATTCAAATCCTGTGCGTTTAGATTCGCAGTAATGAATCCGGCGAAGATAACAGTAATAACCGGTCTGATCATGGAACTTTTCATAGCATTTAATATTGATGGGATTAAATTATTAATATACTTCAAATTTAAATATTTTAATTTCTTATCTGTACAAGCCTGACTGGCATTGTTGCCGGAACGAGCCCGGATTTTAATACTATTGTCTGGCCCTGATCAGCAGCAACCCATTGTATAAACCCTGAACCCAGTCCGCTGAATGTCTCTCTCGAAATGAGATATACTTCCCTTACGAACGGGTATGACTTGTTATAGATAAATCCCTGCTGTGGTCTGTAATACGAACCATCATTAAGGAACTGCTGAGAAACTGCCAGTACATTTATTTTTTTTATAAACGACTGACTGAGAGGGTCATCCTTGTCACTTATCCAGTTAACACTTATAATTCCGAGAGCATCAGGATTCTTGGAAACAAATTCGATCACTTCCGGATTTGAATTCAATGCATAAAAATTTTCACCAAGCGCCCCGCTGATTTCAAATAACTCTTTAAAATATCTTATACTGCCTGATTTGGTATTGTCAAAAATCACTCTTATCTGGCCAAGCTTTGATTTTGGATTTATTTGTTTCCACTCTTTTATCTTGCCGGTAAAAATATCTCTTACATCATCATAATTTATAAGAGTGTCACGGTTTTCCTTATTTGTCACCAGTGCAAGTGCGTCATAGGCAACAGTAACCGTACGGGCAATTATGAGCTGATCCCTGAGATACTGAATCTGACTGTCTGTAAGTTTTTTCGTCGCCACAATTACTTTAACAGAATCATTCATGAAGTCATTTATCACGTCAAACTCAGGCTTATATTGAGGAGTGATTTTTGCATTGTGGTACAGTGAAGTAAAAGTATATATTTCGGCATCAATAAGCGGAACAAACGAATCGTCCACGGAAATCTTTATATTTCCGCTTGTCGGTGTCTCCTTTATTTCAGTACCTCTGCCCTGACAGGAAACAAATGCCGCCATCATTACAGCCAGGACAGGTAAATAAAAGGCTCTTGTTATGATTATTAAGTCCTCTTTTCTCACAAATGAAATGAATTTTGAGGCAAATTTCTGGAACGCAATAATAATAAAATTTTGAATATATATTAAAATCTTCATAATCTTATTGCTCTTAAAATCATTTCTTTTCAATAAAAGAAAACAAACAGCATGCCATAATAAATTAAAATACTACAGGAACCTTTCTTCATCATCAGTCTCTTCAGGTTTTCTGATAAAGTAACGTACTATATCTATATAAGCCTTGTATGCCCTGTACAATCCGTAAAAAATAAAAGTGGAACCCATAATCACCCTGATAGGCTTGTCAATCAGATCCTGCCTTATAAAAAAAATAAGGTAAATTCCCACGCCGAGATAAAAAATTACCATGAATGTTCCGAAAATAGTGGAGATCTGCTTCATTATCCTGTTATCGTTCATGACGAAAGTTTTAGTTAACAAAGTAACTCATTATTATTGATCAAACAAACTTTTTTACGCAAAATGATTAAATAATTTGACAAAACAAACAATTTAAATTTACCTGAATAATAAAGAAGCGTCACCGTAACTCAGGAATCTGAAATTATTCTCAATTGCATAATTGTATATTTCTTTCCATTCTGCACCGGCCCATGCTGCAATCAAAAGCAAAAGAGTACTTCCCGGCTGGTGAAAATTTGTTATTATACCATTTGGAAGCATAAACTTATATCCCGGCACGATTATCATTTTTGTTGTTGCTTCAACTGTGAAAATGTTTCTTTTATTCATTAAGTCAATCAGGGCTCCCAGGGCTTTATCTGCCGGTTGAATTGTATCTGCTGAATATGGTTCCCACTGATCGATAAAAAACCTGTCCGGGACATCGATTCCGTTATTAATTATTTGTGATCCCAGCCAGTAAATGCTTTCAAGTGTTCTTACCGATGTGGTGCCTACTGCAATTATCCTGCCGTGGTATTCCCTTATTAATTCAAGAGATTCTTTTGTCACTGTGAATCTTTCAGTGTGCATATCATGCTTCATAATGTCTCCTGAACGCACAGGAACAAAAGTCCCGGCTCCTATGTGAAGCGTAAGTTCGGTTTTTCGCACCTTAAGTTCTTCCAGCTTTGTCAGCACTGTTTCAGTAAAATGCAATCCTGCAGTCGGAGCTGCAACTGATCCTTTTATTTTTGAATAAACAGTCTGGTACCAGAGGTTATCATTTATTTCATTATTTCTTTTAATATAAGGGGGCAGAGGTATCCGCCCGGCAATCTCAATAACATCTCCGAAACTTAAACCCTCACAATTCCATCTGAATCTTATTTTCCAGGCTTCACCTGCCATTTCGGTTTTTTCTGCGAAAAGAGTATATTCTTTACCCTGATGAGTAAAAGGCATTTCAAGCTCACCAGTTTTCCACCTTTTAAGGTTACAGATTATGCACTTCCATTCGACAGGAGCCAGTGACCCGAAGGATGACTCATAGTCAGCGGGCAAAACAGGTTCCAGGCAGAATATCTCGATCAGCGCACCTGTATTCTTCCTGAATATAAGACGCGCGTTTATCACCCGGGCATTATTAAATATAAGGAGAGAGTCGGCAGGTATGTATCTGTAAATATTATTGAAAAGATCTGAAGTAATTTTACCTTCTCTGTAAACAAGTAGTTTTGACTTGTCTCTTTCTGGAGCAGGATACTGTGCAATCCTTTCAGGAGGCAGATTATAATTATATTCACTCAAGTCCAGTTTCGGAACATCGACCCCTCTATTTTTCATTATGTATTATCATTTTCTGTTACCTCTTGTGCTTTTCAGAGTTGTCCTTTTCACGATATGATTTCCATTTCCGGTCATGATTTTAATCATGCCTTTGAGAAATTAATCCTGAAGAAATTGTGTTTTCAGGATTACTGCATATTAAATTTGAAAATGCAGGATGCAAATTTAGCCAATCCGGTTTATTTTGCCATATCATGCAAAATAAATAACTTTGCGATGCAGTTGGCTGTTCCATCGTTCCGGCTTATGCCGGAAAGGAAAGTCCGGACAACACAGGGCACCATCCTTCCTAACAGGAAGATATCCGTGAGGGTATAGAAGTGTAACAGAAAATAACCGTCCGTTTAACGGTTAATGCCGTCAGACGGGAAGGGTGAAAAGGCGAGGTAAGAGCTCACCGGTTCCGGTGGTGACACCGGAAGCCGTACACCTGATGGGTTGAAAGATCAAGTATACCGGCGCTGAGGACTGCCCGTCCGATGCCGGGGGGTGGATCGTATGACTCTGCAAGCAATTGCAGAGCAAGATAAATGATGGAAATGGTTCAAATATCTCTTGCAGATGACTGAACCAGACAGAATCCGGCTTACAGGCCAACTGCATATTCTGACGACTGCTTATGCAAAGGAGGGTGCCTCTTTGAGATACCCTCCTTTGTGTCAGTTTTACAAATTCAAGCTTCAGGTACCTGAACCGGAATTATGTATGTCGGGTTATTTTATTTATTTATTCTGAAAACAGCGTCATCGATCGGAACATCCACTTCAATATTGTCAAAAGATATTACTGCGGCTTCCATACCGTTAGCCATTGCGGTTGTCTTTTTGGGCATTACGACCCCTTTAACGTCAACATAGTCGGTAAGGAAAGATTCAACATTCATGGTTGTTCCCATTTGCTCCACTGAAGTGGATGTTTTTACAGGTAAAAAAGTCTCCTTGTCGATGAATATAAAGACAGGGCTGCTTCCCTGTGGAACTGCTTTCAGCTTAAAAGCAGGCTTTCCCTTTACATCCTCACTGCCTTCAAGTGTCAGAATACCTGCAGTGAAATAATCCTGTATCTGATTGTTGAAAACATTGTTGTTCTGCACCTGTTTTAACTGATCTCCTGTAAGTTCCACCGGAGATGATGATCCGGTCATTGGATTAACCATATAACCTTTTTGCCCGTCAAAAACCGATATTATTTCCT
Organism: Bacteroidales bacterium; assembly: GCA_013314865.1. GTDB lineage: Bacteria > Bacteroidota > Bacteroidia > Bacteroidales > VadinHA17 > LD21. The sequence continues at coordinate 4,935 of JABUEV010000117.1, forward strand.
GTCCGCTCAGATTGTATGCTACCCTTATCTTATTGGGTTTTTTCATTTGCATTGTCATTGGCATCTCCATTCCCATTGAGGACATTTTTCCAGTAATCTTGATTGTTGAAACCTTCGATAACTGGTCTGCTTTTATTGCAGAGGAATACCTTTTGATGATTTCTTCAAGCGACTGTGCACTGGTAATTGACGTAATAGCAATTAATCCGGCAACTGCAACGATAAATTTTTTCATGAAAGTGTTTTTTAAATGTTAGGTGAATGTGTTTATAGTTTTTCTGATTGCGATAAGTCGTTTCAATAACGGCTCAAGTCTGTCAAGCTTAAGCATGTTTGCACCATCCGATTTTGCAATGGCAGGCTCAGGATGGGTTTCCAGGAAAATGCCATCAGCTCCGACGCTTATGGCAGCTCTCCCTATCGTTTCTATCATCTCAGGATTGCCGCCTGAAATACCGGTCGCCTGGTTTGGCTGCTGAAGGGAGTGAGTAATGTCCATTATGACCGGAAAGCCTGTCTGCTTCATCCATGTTATGTTTCTGAAATCCACCACAAGGTCCTGGTAACCAAACATGTTTCCCCTGTCGGTCAGCATAATATTATCGTTACCTGCGTCAAGTACTTTTTCCACGGCAAATTTCATTGACTGACCGGAAAGGAACTGCCCCTTCTTAATGTTTATCCATTTGCCTGTCCTTGCGGCCGCAGTCAGCAAATCTGTCTGCCGGCACAAAAAAGCCGGGATCTGAAGTATATCAACATAATTTGCAGCTACATCTGCCTCAGAGGGATTATGTCTTTCTGTTATTACAGGAATATTGTAATCCCTTCTCACCATGTCAAGAATTTCAAGTGCTTTCAGGTCGCCAATTCCTGTAAATGAATCTCCCTTTGAACGGTTTGCTTTCCTGTATGAGGCTTTAAAGATGAATGGTAATTCGTATTTACCTGCAATTTCTGTTATTTCTTGCGCAATACTGAAAACCATCTCATCTGATTCAACCACACATGGACCTGCAATAAGCAGAAAATTATTGCCTTCAGTGTATTTTAGTCCGGGGATCTCTTTGATGCCTTTTGACATAGCGGCTGTAAAGGTAATATTATTTGATGATATTTTCCGGATTAGCTGTGAATATTATTTCCCGTTATAATTGTAATAGTCTCTCCAGATAGATGACAGTTTTTTTCTTATTTCATCTTCCCTGGGATTACTGCCTGGATTGTAAAAAACTGAACCTTTTAGTTTTTCAGGAAGAAAATTGTCAGATACAAAGTTACCCTGAAAATCATGTGCATATTTATAATCTTTACTGTATCCCAGGTTTTTCATTAGGCTGGTCGGGGCGTTTCTGAGATGAAGAGGCACCGGCAGGTCACCTGCATCTTTCACTGCTTCAATTGCTTTTTCTATTGCAATATGTGCCGAGTTGCTTTTAGGCGAAGTAGCCAGATAAACTGCACATTCCGACAGTATTATTCTTGATTCAGGCCAGCCAATTACATTCACTGCATCAAATACAGACTGGGCAAGAAGCAGGGCATTCGGATTTGCCAGTCCTATGTCCTCTGCAGCCAGAATCACCATTCTTCTGGCAATGAATTTAGGGTCTTCGCCTCCTTCAACCATTCTTGCAAGCCAATATACAGCGGCATTTGGATCACTGCCCCTTATGGATTTGATAAAAGCCGAAATAATATCGTAATGCTGTTCCCCGCTTTTGTCATAAAGGGCAAGGTTTTTCTGAACATGTTTCAGAACTTTTTCATTGTCTATCACTATTTTTACTGATCCTGTCTCATCTGATTCAGATGACACAACAAGCTCGAGAGCGTTGTACAGCTTCCTGGCATCTCCGCCTGAAATCCTGATCAATGCCTCGGGTTCAGCTATTTCAATATCATATTTTGACAGGTAAGCATCTTTTTTCAGTGCATTCCTGAGCAGGATGAGAAGATCTTCCTCATTTAACTGGTTCATCACATAAACCTGGCAGCGTGAAAGGAGAGGGGATATAACTTCGAATGACGGGTTTTCCGTAGTTGCACCTATAAGTGTTATTATTCCCTGTTCAACTGCGCTAAGGAGTGAATCTTGCTGTGATTTGCTGAAACGGTGAATTTCGTCTATAAAAAGTATGGGATTAGGCTGATTGAAAAACTGCTGTTTTTTTGCTTTTTCAATAGTCTCTCTTACATCTTTTACCCCGGAATGGACGGCACTGAGATGAAAGAAAGGTCTTTTAAGCTGGTTTGCTATTATCCATGCAAGTGTGGTTTTGCCAACTCCGGGAGGACCCCATAAAATAAATGACGGTACATTCCCCGATTCTATCACCTTTCTTAATACT
>JABUEV010000118.1 GCA_013314865.1 Bacteroidales bacterium
GAGGAAAGGACGGCGGCGGGTTTGACCTTGACGGCGGAGTAACCAATTCCCTGATCCAGTATTGCCTTTCTTATGAAAATGAAGGTGCAGGATACGGATTGTTTCAGTACCCCGGTGCATCGGACTGGGCAAATAACGTGATAAGATACTGCGTGAGCATTAATGATGCACATACTACAGAAGGTGCCGGAAGCTTTTTTATCTGGAACGGATCGGGCGAAAGCAGTCAGTTGACAGGTTGTTATATCTATAACAATGTAGCTTACAGTACTTCCGCACCTGTCATAAGCTTTGAGAATGCATCCCTGCATGAAAATTTTGTTTTCAGCAATAATATCTTCATTGGAACCGGACAGCTTATAAGCGGCAAGAATTCAGGAAGCAGGTTTATTGGAAATACATGGTGGAGTTCAGATGGTCCGGTCAGGTTTGGTGAATTCAAATCCCTTTCAGACTGGGCGAATGCAACCGGACAGGAAAAATTGCTGGCAGGAATTATAGGGCTGCAAACTGATCCCGGACTTAGGGGCCCGTTCACAACAAACATCACAGATCCTTATATGCTAGTTGCACTCAAAGGATTTATGCTCTCTGATAACTCACCCCTTAGGAACAAGGGAGTAGTCGTCAATTATCCCGAAGGATTTGAACCTCCTGCGGCAGATTTTTTCGGAAATCCTGTTCCCCGGGGTACCGCACCCGAACCCGGAATTCATGAACTGAATTAACTTATCAGTAATTTGCACTCAGTAACCTGGTGCTTGCCTTGAGAAAAATTGATCTTTTTCAGGTAAAAAGAATCATTGTTTCAATTTTCATCACTTTTTAATCTGATTCAACAGTTATTCAGTTATCTTAGGATTCCTGAAAAACCTGACCTTTTCCATTTAACATGAAAGTCTATATAAAAGCATTTTTGCCAGGAATTATTTCTATACTGCTAATATGGCCTGATTCAGTTTTGTCAGCAGTATCTGAAAAAAATCTTGCACTTGTGGCAACACCAGCGGCTTCTGCAAGGTTTGGAACCTCTCCGGGATTTCTAAATGACGGATTGACTCCGATGTCGCCAGGCTCCTCCCGCACCGGTGCCAACCGCCCGCAGCAAAGACCTGCCGGCCAATGGGTGCAGTACGAATGGTCACAGCCTGTGACAACTAATGGTATTGCTGTGTTCTGGTGGAACTTCGGGAATACAGTAAAGCTTCCCCATGTCTACAAGATTAAATACTGGAATGGCAGTGAATTTGTTCCTGTCACTAATCCTTCCGGACTTGGCCTGGTAAACGGAGAATTTAACAGGACAACATTTGACCCTGTTCAAACTACAAGACTGAGGCTTGAAGTTGATTCAGCCGAAAGATTCCCCGCAACAATCCTTGAATGGCAGGTGTTCCAGTCACCAGGCTCTCCTGACCATCCGCCGGTGGTTAATGCGGGCATCGACCGGTCAGTAATTGTCGGAGGTAAAACCTATCTTGCAGGCTCTGTAAGATCAGTAACACCTGTCACAAAATTATTATGGCAAAAAAAATCCGGTCCGGGAGAGGTTAAATTCGAGGATCCCGGTAAGCTGACAACGACTGCAACATTCACTAAAACAGGAAAATATATTCTTGAGATGACTGCCCATGAGGGAAGTCTCTATTCTTCTTCAGAACTTACAGTGAATGTAACTACTCCACCTCCAACTCAAAGGCTGGAAGTTGTATATACAAAACGTTACAAAATAAACAGCCCTTTATGGAACGACAGAGCTAAAGTTATAATAGTCAATTGGATACCATGGTGCATTGATCAGATTGAAAGGGATACGCTGACGCTTGGTTCCGGAGGGCTTGACAATTTCATCGAAGCAGCAAAAGCTCTTAGAGGCGAACCTCACGGCCGTCATAAGGGATATGTTTTCTCGAATGCATGGGTTTACCAGACAATCGAATCGATGTGCATAGCTCTTATGGTTGATCCTCAGGGCGATAAGGAAATTATCAGAGCACAGGAGAAAATGAAATCTACCCTCGAGAAATGGATACCCGTGGTATTGTCAGCTCAGGAACCTGATGGATATATCCAGACCGCCTACACACTCAGGGATACATCCCGCTGGAAAGAGAGATGGTCTCCTGCCGCAAGGGGTAACCATGAAGGTTACGTGGCAGGATATTTCATTGAGTCGGCAATAAACCACTATACACTTACTGACGGAAGGGATAAAAGATTATACGAAGCTGCAAAAAAACTTGCTGACTGCTGGGTGGCAAATATCGGTCCGGGAAAGAAAGCATGGTACGACGGACACCAGGAGATGGAGCAGGCACTGGTGCGATTTGGACGGTTTGTGAATGATATGGAAGGCTACGGCAAAGGAGATAGCTACATTAAACTGGCAAAGTTCCTTCTCGACTGCCGCGGCGGGGGAAGTGAATATGACCAGAGCCATGTGCCGGTTCAAAAGCAATATGAAGCTGTCGGGCATGCTGTCAGAGCTGTGTATAACTATTCTGCAATGGCTGATGTAGCTGCCGAAACCGGTGACATCGATTACCAGAGCGCAGTTATTTCACTCTGGGATAACCTTGTAAACAGGAAATATTATGTTACCGGAGGAATCGGAAGCGGGGAGACTTCGGAAGGATTTGGTCCCGACTTTTCACTGCGCAACAATGCCTATTGCGAGTCATGCTCAAGCTGTGGACTCATATTTTTCCAGTACAAAATGAACCTTGCCTATCATGATGCAAAGTATGCAGACCTCTATGAGGAAACCATGTACAATGCATTGCTTGGAGCGCTTAGTATCGACGGCAGATACTTCTACTATGATAATCCGCTTAATTCTGCACGCCCGAGATATGCCTGGCATGTATGCCCCTGTTGTGTAGGCAACATCCCCAGAACTATTCTGATGATACCCACATGGTCTTATGTAAAAAGTGATAAGGACTTATACGTGAACCTTTTTATCGGAAGCACTGTAAATGTCGGAATGGTCAACAGGACAAATATTGAGATGGTTCAGAAGACAGACTATCCCTGGAATGGCAAGGTGGCAATAACCGTCAATCCCGCAGCTCCGGTTGAGTTTACCCTGCATATCAGGGTTCCGGACAGGAATACCAGTGCTCTTTATATGCCGACTCCAGTTGTTAAGGGACTTGCCTCACTGACAGTTAACGGAAAAAGTGTTCCGCAGAAAATTGAAAACGGATATGCCGTTATCACCCGGAAATGGAAAAAAGGGGACAAGGTTGAGTTTGAGCTTCCGATGCAGGTTCAGGTAATTACTGCTGATGAAAGGATTGAAGCCGACAGGGGCAGGGTTGCCCTCAGATACGGCCCGCTGATATACAATGTTGAAAAGGCTGATCAGCCTGATATTGAAAAGTATATTGGGACAGGCCCGCTGAAGGCTGAATGGAAAGGTGACATGCTTAATGGTGTTATGGTTATCAGAGGGACATGGAATGACGGAACACCCCTTACTGCAATACCCAATTATGCCCGTAACAACCGCAATAAAATACCCGGTACATATTCACCCGGGCCAGCCGATCCTGCAGAAGGGTCAATAGTTTGGATCAGAAAGGAAGTGTTAAATTATTAACAGAAAATATATTAGGATTACTGCATGTGAGCAGGTTGCTGATTGATAAAGTGTTAGTGATACAAAAATGTAAGATTACATTAGTAAACCAAAGAATCTCTTATGCGAAAGGAATTCAGAAGCTATTATCCCAAAACCAAAGGGAGTCCGTCTGATGAATGGATGCAATGCCTTAAGTCATTATCCGGGACATTAACAGAAAAAATTTGTGTTTTAAAACTGAATATTTTTGCCGGATTATCTGATACACAATCTTACTATCACCTGAAAAGCAAGGTTTATGATTCACTCAAAGAATTATTTGGCGGCCGGGTGCCTGCCTTCAGCCTTATTCTTCAGCCTCCTGAGGAATCATGGACTATTGCTGTTGAGGCACTCCTTCTTGATATCGAAAATGAACTTGTATCTACAAAATATCTGGGTTCAATACCGTATGTTGTGGTTGAGTCAGGCACTATAAGAGAGATTTATGTTGCCGGCCTTGGCTCAGTAATGGAAAAAGATGGTACAAGAGACGCCGGTACCCTGGCATTTAATCAGATGATTGAAATCCTCGCACTTGAAAAAATGACAATGAATGATGTTGTGAGGCAATGGAACTATATCGGAGAAATACTTACAATAAACAGCCAGTGTCAGAATTATCAGATTTTTAATGAAGTAAGAAGTGAATTTTACAAGGCTTACCGGACATTGAAAAGTTACCCTGCCGCAACGGGTATAGGTATGCAGCTTGGTGGTGTGATTATGGATTTCAATGCTGTAAGGCTTGGTGAAAGAGCTGCAGTTTTTCCTGTAACCAACCCTCACCAGCTAAATGCATATGAATACAGCCAGAATGTACTGAAGGGTCTGCCCGACAAAGGCAAGCCACAGAAGAATCCTCCACAGTTCGAAAGAGCTCTTTTTCTATACCGGAATGGTCATGGAACACTTTTTATTTCAGGCACTGCCTCCATTATAGGCCAGGAGACAATCGGAGAGGACGATATTGAGAAACAAACCCTGGTCACAATTGACAATATCATGCAGCTGGCAGATACTGAAAGAGTAAGACAGCTAATAAAGGACAAAAGAATTAATGAAACAAAATTCCTTTTTATCAGGACTTATATCAAAAACAAATCTGATTTTGAATCTGTAAAGAAAATCTGCAATCAATATTTTCCGGGAGTGCCGGCTATATACATCCAGGCCGATATATGCCGTGACAATCTGCTAGTAGAAATTGAGGCAGAAGCAGAGGTCACATTCAGGGAAGATTAGCTATATTTGATTTTGACAATTTTGGTTATTTGTCTTAAATTGTTCCTGGTAAAGTTAAGGCATTGAAAAGGATACTTTTACTTCCGATAATAGCCTGTTATCTGGCCTACTGTTCCCAACCTGTATGGCACAGAACCGAAAACGGGGTAGTGGTAAAACCCCTGAATTCTTCTTCTGAAACAGCCAGGAAACTGAAGCTTGAAGTACTTAATGACCATGTTGTACATGTAATTGCTTCGCCCGGAAATGATTTTTCAGGTGAGGAAAGCCTTTGTGTCGGATACTCTGTACAAAAGTTGCCTGAATTTGACGTAAGACAGGAAACGAATACCCTGGTTTTGTCAACATCGGCACTGAAGGTGAAAATTTCAATGCTTTCCGGGCAGGTTGTTTTTTGCGATAAAAATGACAACATTCTCTTAAAGGAAAAGGAGGGAGGAGGTAAGTCATTTACCTCTATAAATATTGAGGGCACTCCCGGATATTCGTTCAGACAAGTATTTTCATCTCCGCCCGGCGAATCATTCTACGGTCTGGGACAGCATCAGTCGGATGAATTCAACTACAAAGGCCGTAACGAAGTTCTATATCAGTATAATACAAAAGTTTCGGTTCCTTTCCTGATTTCAGACAAGAATTACGGCATTCTCTGGCACAACTATTCTCTTACAAAATTTGGAGATCCCCGAGATTATAACCAGTTGTGCATTCTGAAACTTTACGATGAAAACGGAAAGGAAGGCAGTCTTACATCTGTCTGGCGTGATCTTTCGGATACCGGTAGAATTTACTTAAGCCGCAGGGATTCAATAATTGATTTTGAGAATCTTACCACTGTAAAGAACCTTCCGGAAGGGATTCAGCTGAACCGGTGCGAAGTGGTCTGGAAAGGATCATTTGAAGCTGGTGAAACAGGTCTTTACAATTTCAGGCTTTATTATGCAGGCTATATAAAACTCTTTATCGACGGAGAACTGGTTGTTCCGGAACGATGGAGGACAGCATGGAACCCAAACACCTATAAATTCTCAAAAAACCTGGCAAAGGGTCAAAGGCATTCGGTAAGGATTGAATGGAAGCCTGACGGAAACGTTTCCTATATTGGATTGAAGGTGCTGACACCCCTTCCGGAAGAGGAGCAGGGAGATCTCTCTTTCTGGTCGGAAATGGGAGACCAGATTGATTATTATTTTGTTCACGGTGAAAACATGGATGAAATAATAGGCGGATACAGGTTTCTTACGGGGAAAGCGCCTATAATGCCGCGTTGGGCTTTTGGTTACTGGCAAAGCAGGGAAAGGTACCGTTCACAGTCAGAACTGCTTGACGTGGTCAAAGAATACAGAAAAAGAAAGATTCCGCTCGATAATATTGTGCTCGACTGGTCATATTGGCCAGTCGATGCATGGGGATCTCATGAATTTGATCCTCAGTTCTTTCCTGATCCGGATGGGATGGTCAATGATGTACATGCTCTCAATGCTAAAATTATGATCTCGGTATGGCCTAAATTCTATGTTACAACGGAACATTTCAGGGAATTTGACACCCGGGGCTGGATGTACAGGAGGGCTGTGGAAGACAGTGTAAAAGACTGGATCGGCAAAGGATATGTGGGATCATTTTATGATGCCTACAGCCCGGGGGCTCGTGAACTGTTCTGGGAACAGATAAGAGAGCATCTCTATACTAAAGGATTTGATGCATGGTGGATGGATGCCTCAGAACCGGATATCCTTTCCAATGCCAGTATTGAATACCGGAAGACCCTTTCAACTCCTACAGCTCTTGGCCCTTCAGCAAAATATTTCAACACCTATGCGCTTGTAAACGCTATGGCAATTTATAACGGCCAGCGCAGTGCTGACCCGGATAAGAGGGTGTTTCTGCTTACACGATCAGGCTTTGCCGGCCTTCAGAAATACTCAACTGCCGTTTGGAGCGGAGATATAGGAACAAGGTGGGAGGAAATGAAGGCACAAATACCTGCAGGGTTGAATTTTGCACTGTCCGGAATTCCATACTGGACATTTGACATAGGCGGTTTCTGCGTTGAAAACAGGTTCACAAGGGCAAAGGAGGGTTCGGAAGATCTTGAAGAATGGAGAGAATTGAACACAAGGTGGTTTCAGTTCGGGGCATTCTGCCCTATTTTCCGCAGTCATGGACAATTTCCTTTCCGAGAAATTTATAACATCTCTCCTGCAGGACATCCGGCATACGAGAGCATGGTCTATTACGACAGGCTGAGATATCGCCTTCTTCCCTATATCTATTCTCTCGCCGGCCTCACCTTCTTTAATGATTACACCATAATGCGGGCTATGGTGATGGATTTCAGCAGTGACAAAAACGTAAAAAATATAGGGGACCAGTACATGTTCGGGCCATCCTTGCTCGTCGCT